>JBGSVU010000277.1:0-2203 GCA_041752775.1 Pirellulaceae bacterium
TCGACGCAGCAACTGCAGCAGCCGGAGTTTGCTGCCCAGGCGCGGGCAGCAGGCCATGCGGCTTTGGCGGCTGGTGAGGTCGCCTTTGTGCTGACTGCGGGAGGGCAGGGGAGTCGCCTCGGATTCGAACATCCCAAAGGACTGTTTCCGGTCGGGCCGGTAAGCGGCCGCAGTCTGTTTCAGGTCATGCTGGATCATTGCCGGGCGAGAGCCGAAAAGGCGGGGGCGCCCATTCCGGTCTACATCATGACCAGTCCCCAGACTGACGAAGAGACCCGGGCCTTTCTGAACCGGCACCACTGGTTTGGCTACGAACCGAACGACATCCGCATTTTCTGCCAGGGTGTGATGCCCGCCGTGGGGCTGGTGACCGGTCAGGTGCTGATGAGTTCGCGGCATGAAATTTTCACCAACCCGGACGGGCATGGCGGCGCGCTGCAGGCGTTGCAGACCAGCGGTGCCCTGACCGACATGCAGCGGCGCGGCGTGCGGCAGGTGTTCTATGGCCAGATCGACAATCCACTGCTGCAAATTTGCGATCCTGTCTTGATCGGTTGCCACCGGCTGCAAAAAAGCGAAATGACCACCCAGGCAATCCGGAAACGCGACCCACTGCAAAAGGTGGGTAACGTCGTCTCGGTCGATGGCCAGGTCCGCATCATCGAATACAGCGATTTGCCCGAATCCGCCGCGCGGCTTGTGGACGCGGCCGGTTTTCCTGTATTGTGGGCCGGCAGCATCGCGGTCCACGTTTTTGATCTGGATTTCCTGATTCGCCAGGCAGAAAGCCAGGTTTCCCTGCCGTTTCACCGGGCGGTCAAAAAGATCCCCTGCGTCGATTCGCGAGGAATCCTGTCGGAGCCGGATGAAAATAACGGAGTGAAATTCGAACGTTTTATTTTCGACCTGTTGCCAGCGGCGAAAAACGCCATCGTCTGCGAAGTCGATGCGGCCAACGGATTTGCTGCGGTCAAGAACGCTCCGGGAGCAGCCACGGAAACTCCGGAGTGGGTGCAGGCAGCGATGTCCAGCCAGTTTCGACGCTGGATCGAAGCGGCCGGATCGTCCGTGGCCAACGGCGTGGTCGTCGAGATCAGCCCTCTGCTGGCACTGGATGCGGAAGAGCTGGCGGAAAAATTGCCGCGCAACACCCATTTTGACGAGGACGTATTTCTGGAATTCATTTCGCCGGAGAGCCATTCTTGATTCACGCGATGATCATGGCAGGCGGTGCCGGCACACGGTTCTGGCCTGCCAGCCGAAAGAACCTGCCCAAGCAGCTGTTGCGGCTGGTCGGCGAACGCTCCATGATCCAGGCCACCGTCGACCGGGTGGCGCCGTTCTGTGATCCCGCCCGCGTGATGGTCGTTACCAATCAGGTGCTGGTTGATCCGATCGCCCAGCAATTACCCGAGTTGTCGCGCGAGAATATTCTGGGTGAACCAGCCAAACGGGATACGGCGCCGTGCATCGCCCTGGCGGCGGCAATTGTACATCGCAGCGATCCCGAAGCGATCCAGGTCGTGATGCCTTCGGATCATGTGATCGGGTCGAATGAAATTTTTGCCCAGGCCGTTGCGGCGGCGGCCCGCATGGTCCAGGACCACCCCACCGCGATCGCGACGTTCGGAATCCCGCCGACCTATCCGGCTGAAGTTTTTGGATACATCGAACGGGATTCAGCGAAGACGACGGAATGCGAATTCCCGGCCTGGCAAGTCAAAAAGTTTCGGGAAAAACCAGACGCGGCGACGGCCGCCGGTTTCATTCAACAGGGAGGATGCTACTGGAACTCAGGCATTTTTGTCTGGCGTGTGGCCACGATTCTCGGGGCGCTGCGACAGTTCGAACCCGCGATGATGGAGATTGTCGACCGGATCGCCGCGGCGGCTGGCACAGCGGAGTTTGACGCTGTTTTTCGCTGCGAATTTGAAGGGATTCAGGGGAAATCGATCGACTATGCCGTCATGGAGCGGTATGCTGATGTTCGGGTCATCGAAGCCCCATTCTCATGGGACGATTTGGGCAGCTGGCTGTCGCTGGCCCGTTTGCGCGGTACCGACGAATCCGGCAACACGATTGATGCCAGACACCTGGGTATCCGGACCGCGAACACGATCGTTCGCGGCCATGACGATCACCTGATCGTCACGCTCGGTGTGTCGGATTTGATAATCATCCGGACCGCCGATGCCACGCTGGT
>JBGSVU010000278.1:0-10922 GCA_041752775.1 Pirellulaceae bacterium
CTGGCCCAGCTTTCCCAGTTGCCATTGTTGAAAATGTTGAGCGTTCCGGACTTTCCGGCGGCTCGACCCACAATCAGGTGGTTTCCCCGCATCGGCAGATGAAACATGCTGTTCAGATTCAGCGTGGCAGACGAAGAAGCATCACCTGCGGCGGGGCCCACATAGTTAGTGCCCGATGCTCCCCAAAAGTGTTGTGCCGTCGTATTCAAATGCGAAAAAGTCACGTTCCCGGCACTGACCTGGAAATCGATGGTCTGAGTGCCTGGACTGGAAAACGTTACCCCATAAGTCGAACTCAATCCAAACCGCGCAAAGTCGTCGAAGATCGGCGGCCCTCCGGCGGGCGTCCAGTTGCCCGGCGTATGGTAACTGCCGCCGGCAGTGTTAAGCCAGAAAAAGCTAGTTTGTCCAATAACGGACGAGCTCACCGGGAGGGTGATCGTTGCCAGAATTATCAGTACACGAAACAGTTTTGGGTGGATCATGGGCTTTTCCGGTTATTTGAAGCATTTCAAAGGTTTCTGTGGGCACCATCGACGGTCGCAGGTCGTTGCCCAATCCTCTTTTTGATCACTGGAGGCCACGGCGAATCAAAAGCGGACAGGGAAAAAGCAGAGACTGTCGCAGCATGGCGTGGCATTTCAGATAGTGGACGAGGTTACGAGTCCCACTGCCGCGGCATCGATATCTGGTCCGCCGCGCTGTTTGGTGACATGCCCAACCGGGACCGCGTCCGGCAGCCGGCGCCAACCCGTGGCCTGGTCGATGGACGCCGGTTTTTTGTTGCGGGTATCGGGGATTCCGTCATAATGAAAGCATGCCCAATAGCCGGTTAAGGCCCCGACGCCCCGATCCGTTCGGGCGGCGTCTGGCGCTTTTTGGAACAAAGGGCAAAATCCCCTGAAGGAACAGAAAACGATTCGGGCAAAACCACCTGACAACACCGTTTTTCACGGATTCTGGCCTTTTTTTAGATTTTCCCAAATCCATGACGAATTCGCGTCCGCTTTTGGATCCACAGAGTCTCTGGTGAGAGCGAACCATGTCCCAACAACCCGATCCATCGCTCAGCAACGACGAACTCTCCATGAACCAGCTGGCAAACCTCGTGACGTTGGCAAAGTCGGGCGATGCACAGGCGACGGAAAACCTGTTCGACCAGTTTCGGGGCTACCTTTTGCTGATTGCCAACGAAGAGCTGGGTCGAGACCTGCAGGGCAAGTTTGGTGCCTCCGATTTTGTTCAGGAAACGATGCTGATCGCGCACCACAAGTTCCAGCAGTTCCGTGGCGAAAGCGTCGCGGAGTTGAAAGGCTGGCTGAGGCAAATCCTGAGAAACGACTTGCACCGTGTCCGGAAGAAATACTCCAATGCCCGGCGAAATGAACCCAGCCGCGCGTTGGCGACTGGCAACCCGAAGGCTCACACCAGTCCGGTCGATCATCAGCTTACCCCGCAATCCAACGCGTTGATCAGGGAAGAAGCCAGAATTCTGGAAGCCGCCATGGCACGGCTGCCCGAAAAGTACCGGACGGCGATCCGGTTGCGCGAATGGGAGGACCTGAGCTATCCCGAAATTGGCCGACGAATGAAAACCACCGAAGAAGCCGCGCGAAAGCTGTGCCATCGCGCCATGGCCAAACTGGAAGGCCTGCTCAAACAGGTGCTGGACGAAAGTCAGGCGGCATCGAAACCCAAGGACGGGTGCCGCACATGAATCGACCCGATGGTCCGACTGCACACCCCGCCCGCGATGACTCGCTCCCCTTCATGGAACCCGGCAATCCGTCGGCGGAACATCCTGATCACCCCGTACGGCAACTCATTCGACGGGTCCGGGCAGCGCATGGAGATGCGAGAACCAGTCACGAATCCGGACTGCGCCAACAGGTCCAGCCGGATGCTTCCACCCGGGATCAGGAGTGCGATACTCCCGGAAACACGCAGTATGAGGAGCTGCAAAGTCTCGCCAGCATGCTGGAAAGCCACTCACGGTTACCCGATATTGACGCGGTTCCGGCAGATCTGCCGAATCAGATCGGTCGCTTTCGCATCAAACGAATCCTGGGCTCAGGTGGGTTTGGGTGGGTCCTGCTTGCCGACGATCCGCAACTGAATCGGCCTGTCGCCCTGAAAGTTCCCCGACTCGATACGCTGGTGTCGCCAACCGGTCGTTCGCGATTTTTGCGGGAAGCCCGCGCGGCGGCTTTGCTGTCGCATCCCGGACTGGTTTCGGTCTATGAAGCCGGACAGCTGGGGCCGTTGCTGTACATCGCTTTTGAATGGATCGATGGTCAGTCACTCAGTCAGTGGCTGCCGGGTCATCGGGCGGAACTCACGTCACACTCCGTCGCGCGAATGATGAGTGCCATGGCTCACGCTGTGCAACACGCGCATCAGCGGGGAATTGTTCATCGCGATCTGAAACCCTCAAATATCCTGATCAGGAATCCTTCGGCGGAAACCCGGGGTGATAATCCGGATGAGCTTGCCGAACGGGTCAAAATTGCCGATTTCGGACTCGCTTTTCACGCCGAAAACGATGGTTCGCTGACCCGCAGTGGCGCTCTGATGGGAACGCCCCGGTATCTCGCTCCCGAGCAGATTCAGTCCCGCGGCGCCCAGAACGATCCGATGATCGACGTCTACGGTTTGGGTGCCGTGATGTACGAATTGCTGACGGGTCAGCCTCCCTTTTCCGGCCCCACGTTGGCAGCCATCGTTCGTTCTGTTGAGCAGGATCCACCCGTTGCGCCGCGCAAACTGAATCCCGCGGTTCCAGGAGATCTCGAAGCCGTCTGTCTGAAATGTCTTGAGAAAAGGCCCGCCCAGCGTTACAGTTCGGCGGCCGCCCTGGCGGAGGACCTGGAACGTTTTACGGAAGGATTTCCGGTTCGTGCGCGCCGACCCCATTTTGTTGAGAAAGCCCTTCGCTGGGTGGGGCGCAACCAGCTGGTGAGCTTTGCCTTTGCCCTCGCCACGCTGTCCCTGACGGCAGGACTGTTTTTGGCCCTGTCGCAGGCCCATCAGGCCCGAACCAGCCTGGCCGAAAATCAGCAACAGCGTCTGCGTGCCGAGCGCCATCGTGACCGGGCCAAAGCTGCGGTCGACACGTTGCTGAGTGATGTTGCCGAATCGCTGGAACCCATTCCACAAATGCAACCATTGCAGCGTCGCCTGTTGCAAATCGCACTGGACCATGAGCGGGCCGCCATGGCGGACGAAGGCGACGATCCCGAAAGTCTGTTGCGGGTCGCCGAATCCGCCGGGCGCATCGCCGACCTGCAGTTTCGTCTCGGTGACTTTGATGCCTCCCTCGGCTCCTGTGAGGAAGTCTTGCAGTTGCTGGAACAGTTCTCGCCATCCAGTTCCGGCCAGCAACAGCGATGCGACGTTTTTCAGTCCAAATCATATTTGCTGAAAAGCCGAATCCTGCTGGAACAGCAGAATCCGCTCGCAGCCGGCGATGAGATCCAGAAAGTACTGGTGCCAACAGCCGCCAGCTCCGGATCCACTCCGGAAATAACCCGCCTCCGCGCCACGGCATTCAGTCTTCTCGGTCGCTCCCTCCGTGATCGCGGCGCAACTGTCGCAGCGGAACTCGCATTTCTGGATTCCATCGCGACGCTGGAAACACTGGCGGCGGACGTCCGCACGGGCGGCGACGAAAGCGACATCATCAGCATGATGAGCATGATTGGCGGGTTGCGCTATACGGCAGGCAAGTACGACGAGGCTGCCGAAATCTGGAAGGAAACCGCAGATCGCGAAATCAATCTGGATCCCGGTCTGCCGCAACACAATATCCTTCGTGGCAACCGCGCCGCCGGACTGGCCAATCTGGCCATGGCCTGTTCCTTCAAAAAGGAATTCGACTCCGCCCTCGCATACTATCACCAGAGCAACGAGCAATACCAGGAACTGTGCAACCAGTTTCCCCTTCACCTGGGACATGCACAGGGCCGGTTGACGGCACTGACCGGTCGTTCGGTCGCATTGCAGAACATGGGCGACGCGCCTGGTGCAATCGCAAGTTATCAGGAGGCCGTGGCCTGGGGTGAACAACTTGTCCAGCGATTCGGCCCACAGCCCAGACTGTTGATGGAAACCAGCCGGACACTCGGAAACTACGGAAATGTCCTGCAATTCAGCGGTGACGGAGAAGCTGCGCAGGAAGCCTGGAGCCGGGGCCTGGTCCACGTCCGCAAGAACATGGAGCTGCAACCGGATAACGGCAGCAACCGCTCGGACCTTGCGTTTGCGCTGGGAAATCTCGCCGCCTTTCATCTGCAGCAAAACCGGTTGGCCGAGGCCGACCCGCTGATTGAGTCAGCCGTTGCCGAAAGCGAACGGGCCATGCAGTTGTTACCGGGCAACCAGAAAGTGATCAATGCCTGCCGCGTTCAGCTGGCCAATCGGGTGCTGCTGCTTTGTTTGCGGAACGATCACGAGGCCGGCCTGGCGACGGTCGACCGAATTGCCGGTTTGCAATCCGACCATGCGGATACACTGGTTTTCGCCGCCCGAACTGCGGCCCGCTGTCAAACTGCCGTCTCGGGAAACCTGCATGAACTGTTCGGAAACCCGGATGACGAAGCGGTGGCCGAGCGCTACGCGGTTCGGGCGCTGGACCTGCTGCGAAGTGCCCGCGACCTCGGCTTTGACGAATTCGATTCGCTCCGTCGCCAGCCAGAACTTTCGCAGCTGGCAACCCGGCCGGAGTTCGCAGAACTCCTGCCCGATTAGAGTGTCTCTGTTCTTCCGGTGCGCCGACCTGACAACGCAGGGACTGGACCCACGGCTTTCTGCGATAGCAGATTCCGCCCGGGGCCGGATCGGAAACCACTGCACAAACAATCGCAGGGCCGTGACAAACCATGACCACTGCGTTCCTTGGTGACCCTGATATTCTGGCGCGCTACTCTTTTGTGCGCCGGGTCGCGTACTTCGGATTCAGCACGACAATCCCGCGACTGGCACAACTCGTCCAGAGCTGATAGCCATCGACCGTTTGACGCTGCTCGACGTCGATGATTCCAGCATGCGGCAACCCGCCCCACTGCATCTGCCCCTCGAATGGTGCCGGAAATTTCCTGACCTTCCGTCCGTCAAACCAGGCCAGCCCGGAATCGTCGATGCCAAAGTCGGAATCGTACTGAAACCAGATCCGTCCGTCTCTCGTCGCGGCAACAGGTGCGATGTACTGACTTGGAAACCGCCAACCGTCAGCGTAGCGGTAGATCCTGTACGTCTTGCGGTTGGGGTCGAGTTTGATCAAACTGCTGTGGTCGGGAAGGTTGATGGTGTTGGCGCCGATCCAGATGTTTCCATCCATACCCACGACCATTCCCTTGAACTGGTCGCTGTTGGGGTCCAGTTCCGGAAAATCTTCGATTCGCCAGACTTGCGAGGTTACCCCATTGGTGCCAATGATCGCCGAGTCGGACATGACCCAGACTTTTCCTTTTTTGAAGGGGTCCAGCCGAATTCGCTTTCCTCCGATGTCCGAGACAGAAACCCAGTTTCCCTTGCTGTAATACGCCAGGTTGCCAGGATAGGCGACCCACAGCCGCCCCTGCGAATCCTCAAGCATGTCTTCGACGGTATCATTTCCAACTTCCAAATCGGTCCATTCCGTGCTCGATTTCGCAAAAAGACCGCCAAATGTCGGATTGACAATCAATTGACTGTTGCTGGGGCGAACGTATACCCGGTGACTGTTGTCCGATGGAAAGGGCCAGTCCTCTCCCAGTCCGTAGTTGTAAATATTGAAGCCCGTCCAGCGGACTCCATCGAACCGGGTTAATCCTCCGATACCTGCAGTCGCGTTGGCGACGGCATGGACGACACCCGAACTGCTTACGGTCAAGTCCTCATTGAAGAAGCCGAACTGGCTGGTGTTGGTCACGCGGTACCGCTGCCAGTTGCCCGAGAGATGATCACGACGGGCAGCACCGCCGATTCCGCAGGCCCAGACGTTTCCAGCGGCGTCCTGGTCGATATCGTAGCTGTAAAAGGTCTCTTCCCAGGTCCCCAGAAAAACCCAGTTTGTTCCGTCGAACCTCCAGCATCCCCACTTCCGTCAACGACCAGCACCAGTGTCGGTGACTTGGCGCGCAATGCCGCGATGTTTGTCCCAAATGGCGGTGCAGGATAGTTGAACCAGGTCCCATCAGCGCGGCGACAGTCCAGTTGCATTTCAAACAATTGCGGGTCAACCCACTTGAGCAGCCAGGAGTTACCCTCCGGGTCGGTCACATTCTTGCCAGCAAGTTGAGCCGGATTTCCAGCAACATTGGAAATTTCATGCCAGCTGTCCGTGGCAGAATCGTAGCGGGCCATATTCGCACCTCCCTGAAACGAATTGCACCAGACATGGTATTCTCCGCCACCCGCAGGCTGCACCGCGATTTGCCCATCACCAAAAGAATTGTCAAATGTCCGCCAGTGCTGGGTTGCCGGATCGAACCGGGAAATCCCTCCCTGCCCCCAGGCCGTTCCATATGCGGAAAACCAAACTGTGCCATCGGGTGCGATTTCCACGCCCCGATTCCAGCCACCCCGAATGAACGAATTGTCTTCGCCGAATCGCGACAGCGAAACCGGACCCAGCTGCGGCGAATAGAAAAGTGCACCCCGCCCCGTCGACATCCACAGATTCCCGAATTCGTCCTGTGCGATATCGGAAATCCGCGTAATCCCCGTCAACTCCGGGTGGCCAATGATCTGATGGTCGACATTCGAAATGTTTTCCCAGCGGTTTTCCTGCGTCAGAAACCTCGACAATCCACCTTCCTCGAATCCTGGGTCATAGCCGCCAATTCAGGGATTCCCGTTTTCATCCAGCATCAACGCTTCGCAGTAATCGCCCTGAATACCCGTATTCGTGGGGCGGTAATACGTCCACGTGACTCGCTCGGCTGTCGCCTGGAAACCCAGCGCCGACGCGGCACAAAGGACAACGGGCAAAAAGCAGGCAAGGGGGGATTTCGCAGGACTTTCTCCAGTCAGCTCAGGAAGGAAATTTCTCATTCAGATTAAATACAAACACTCCCGGAACAGAAACCGGTATTCTTAAAACGGGTTTGCCTCGGCGGGAAGTTTCATCTTCGCCGGCGCGAACGTGAACAAAAATACGCCCCCGGAAACAGCAGCTGTATCAGCAGTCCTGCCGATGGCTCCGGAATGGCGCTGGTCGTAAACGAGACTGACCAGCGATTCGCAACCGAACCACCGTCGCCATCGAAACTGCCCTTGATGAACAACAACCATTCGCCATTGGGGTCTTCTGCAAGAAGCGGCGAAAAAGCGAACGCGTAATTCAGTCCGGGGCCTGGAGCAGGAAAGTCGTCATTCCATTGATTCAGGCCTGGCTGGTACGTCCCATTGACCAGTCCTCCAAGGGGATCTTCCTCCGGCAAGGCAGCTTCCGCCAAGTCGTCAAACGTCAATTCCAGATTGGTCACGTCCGTCCCCGTGCCGGGCCCACTAAACAGAAGTACGGCGATCCCACTGGGTGAAACCACGACGGCGCCGAGATCGTCCGGAAAGGTATGGCTGAACCCGGAAAGTGTGACGGTGATGTAATCCACCGTTCCATTCAAACCGGAAACGGAAATCGCAGATGGGTAGGGATTGGCCAACGCAACGCCATTGGCATCTCCTGTTTCGGGGATTCCAATTGGACTCGAATTCGCAAACGTGATGACATCTGCCTGAAGGGTGGCTTGCGCAGAAAACGCAATGAAAAGGAATAAAAAGAGTTGAAGTTTTTGCCGCAGAAGTTTCTCAGGATGTTATTTTCGGGCAAGGGGTAAACAACGGCTTCCGCAGGCAAGGCACATTGCTGGCCAACAGGGGACTGACCAGCCCTTTGACTGGACTTTGCAATTTTCAGGCCGCACTGACCGGTCGTTTCAAAAGCGGTGAGGGCGCATCGCAATTTTGAACCAAAGCCTGTCAAAGCATATCAGTCTGCCCGTTGCGCGTCAGCTCTGGACTTCGCTCAAATTGACTCGCCATAAGTCAGAAGCCGAATTCGCGTGACCTTCCCGCCATTTGCCCGGGAAAAAATCCCTGCTGGTTATGGTCCGCTGGCCAGATGTGCGGGCATGTGCAAGAGCGCACAAAAGTGTGCCAAAGGGGGCAGAGACGAAGTGAAACTGGATCGCCTGCGGGACTTCGCCGGGCAGTGTGGGGCGGGGCAGGCGATGGCCAGAGTCTTCAGACTGGGCAAGCGCTATTGGCCTTGCCGAACCATCGGCTGAAACCGGACGCCGTCTCGTTCCAGTTCCGGACCAGCCGTTTCAAATCCGAGCCGGTGGTAGGCACCGGTCGCATTGATCGACGAATTGACCGTCAGTATGGGCGAACCCGACTGGCGCATCGTCCATTCGTCGGCGGCGTGAAAAAGCGACCGCCCAATTCCGGAACGCTGCGCCGCGGTTTTGACAAAGAGATGGTAGAGATGAGTCGGCGGCCGGACGACCACGACTCCGACCAGGTCGTTTCCGGCGAACTGCAGAAGGTGCAACCACCCTTCCCGGATCCGCGCCAGCGTTGAATCCGGGTCCATCCCGGCAAGCAGCTTCGCCACACCGGCGGGCTCCAGCGAGCTGGCAATGTGCTCTTTTGCCAAACCGGTTACGAACTGGCTGATGGAAATCGCATCATCGATCGTGGCGTCGCGCTGGATCACGAATATTCCTTCAGTCAGATTAAGGGATGGGAACCGGGAACGGGACACGAATGCGACTCAATGGTCAGGGATGCCGCCGACCGGTGGGCCGAGGCCTTGTCTGCATGGAATTGTAGACAGGGAATCGTGGACCCGGAATCGTGGACATTGAGCCGTGGGCATCGAACCGTCCCCCAAAAAATGGGTGGTGACGGTGGTGACTGGCACGGCACCTTCCGGCAATGTCTTTATTTTTTTACACCTTCCGGCGCGTAGTGCAAATCGGCGACGACGGGGCGGTGATCGGAGGCAACCGGTTCGTCAAGGACTTGAGTTGACAGAACTTTCCACGACGAAACGGGCGCCGCAAAAATGAAATCGATCTCCCGGTCGGGGCGAGTCGAGGAAAACGTGAAAGAATCGTCGGCCGGCTTTTTTGCCTCCAGTTTTCCCTGTCGCAGCAACGCCAGGGTACACGATCGTGGCGTGTCGTTGAAATCGCCCATCAGAACAAAGGGCATGGTCAGGTCGTCGAGGAATTCCGCCAGCCGGATTGCCTGGGCGAACCGGAAAGTGTCGTCACGGACCCAGTCGAAATGAACGTTGACCAGCATCAACGAATCGCCGCCCGGCAACCGGACCTCCACCGCCAGCGCAATTCGCGGTTCGTTCCCTTCAGGCAGCCGGACGTTGTGGACATTCCTGACCGGATAACGCGAAAGAACCGCCATGCCATAGCGGCCTTCCTGCAAATCCATAAAAGGACCAAACGCGGCGTGCATTCCCAGTTTTCTGCCAAGCTCGGCGGTTTGATTGACGGTTCCACTTCTGGGAACCCGTTCGTCGATCTCCTGCAGTCCCACGAAATCAGGACGGAGCCGTCGCAGAACTTCTGCGGCCCGGTCCAGGTCGACTGCGTTGTCCATCCCTTCGCCATGTTTGATGTTGTAGCTGACAACGCGAAAATCCCGCTTCGGGAATTCCCCAGGATTGACCTGCCGAAAAACCGTCAGCAGGGCCGCGTGGTCGGATGGGAATTTGTCCCGATGCGAATCGGTCACTCGCGATTCAGTGGCCTGCCAGTCATCGGCGCGGTAGTAGATGAAGTCGATGCGGTCCTGTTCCTGATCGGGAAATCGGGGCGTCCAGGTTCGGTCTGCCTGGCGATCGATGACAGGGCTGGTTTCGCGCCAGGCGTCACGGAAACCGGCATCGATCAAAACGTGACTGGTCGGCCAGTCGAGCGTGACTCCGTGCTGGTCTTTTGCCACGTCGGCGTAATCGAGGTGCGACATTGAATTGAAATCGCCCGCGATGAAAACCGGGACGTTTTCGTACTGGGGACCGGACAGTCGTGCGTCAATCGCGGCCCAAATTTTTTCGAGATCGGCGGCCGACGCGGCGCAGGCGTCCAGCATCGAATGGGGATGGGTGACGTCCCGCGTTCCGGATTCCCAGATCTCTGCGTTGTAGGGCAACCAGATGGAATAGAAAGCGACTCGTTTCTTGTCTGGCAATTCCAGAATCGCGCCGACGCATTTGAATTCTTCGAACACCGAAATGTCTTCGACTACCGGAAAACGGCTGAGTATCGAGACGTTGGTTCCGCGTGGATGAAATTGAAATTTGAGCGATTCCGAGATCAACTCCCCCGACCCATAAGTTTCCTGCAGGGCGACGACATCGGCTTCGCTGTCCTGAATCACATCGGCCACCCGCTGCGGCCCGACGTCATCGCCGTCCTCCCTGCCGCCATGCCAGATATTCCAGCTGAGCACCCGCAGTTCATCTGGCTTTGACGTTTGCTGTTCGGCGACTTGGCCAGCGGCGGAGTTGTGGGAAAGGGTGGTGTTGCCCACAAACACAATCAGGGCCAGCAGGGCAGCTTGAATACGGATTGGCACGGAAATCTCTCTCAATGGATTTGGTACGACAGAAAAATTTTGGGACAGGAAAATTGGCCAGCCGGCAGCAGACATACTTGTTTACCAGATACTGATCTGGCACGAGGAATTCAACCATCCTGGTGAATTGAACTTTTTCGGAGCGCAGGGCCCGCCCAAAAAAGCTGTTGATTCAATTCCAGGCGAGATCGAGGCTGCGTCAACCGATTCAATTCTCCGGGAATTCATGCATAGAGCGACCGGTCCTGTTGAAACACGGGATGATTCAGGAGTTGCCCTGGACGCAATGACTGCCGAAGACAGTGTGTTGCATGGCACCGAATTGCCTATCGGCCGCTTGC
>JBGSVU010000279.1:0-5547 GCA_041752775.1 Pirellulaceae bacterium
GTACAATTTCCCGGACCAGCCATTTGATAGACCATCCATGATACATGAAATCGAGGGCCAACCGGTCGAGCAGTTCAGGATGAGTCGGTGGCGCGCCCATGATTCCGAAATTGTCGGTAGATGTCACGATCCCCCGTCCGAACAGGTGATGCCAGACGCGATTGACGATCACCCGCGAGACCAGCGGATGCCGCGGGTCCGTCATTTCGCTGGCCAGCATCAATCGGCCGCTTCCCAGCACCTGGCTCCAGTCCACCGATGATTTGTCGGCCAGTACTGACAAACTGCGCCGCGGGATTTCAGCGCCGAGGTTTTTGTGGCTGCCCCGGATGAAGAGAAACTCGTTTTCGGGCGTGCCGTCGCACATGGCCTGAGCCAATACAGGCGATGCAATTTTCAGTTCGGCCACGGCCTCCTCCGCCCGTTTCGGCCCGTACTCCCAAGGATCACCAGTCAACATGCGTCCGGAGCGAACCAGCAGCCACTGCCGCAGCATGGCGTTTTTCACTCGCGAGGAAAAAGGAGATGACATGTCGGCCGGTTCGGCAACGGCCTGGCACAGGGAATCGACGATTTGTTTGACGTCCACATCAGCCAAACTCTCAGGAGACGCCGGCGGCAGCATATTTTCCGGCGGACCACCATCGGAGAAAACCACCTCGGCCAATTCGATCCAGCCATTTCCCTGGTCGATAATTTCCAGATGGGCGCGGTTGCCCAGATGGTTTTTCAAATCGCCCCGAATCGTTTCCCAGCGGAATTCGCCGGACATCGCGAGGTCGCGGGTCATCCCTTCGAACAACAGTGCGTTGCTCGTGTCCAGCACATAGCCATCAACGATCACGCGGACCCGAATATCCCCGCCGCGCATCAACAGGTGAATGTTGCTGTTCGTGATCTCAAACGTCGGAGAGCGCAGGACGCCGTGCAAATCCGGCCCCAAACGGTGCGACGACACCACTCCAACCGGCAGCAGCGAATGGTCGATCTGCCAGGATTCCCGCGAGTCGACCGGATCAAAGGCCCACCCGGTTCGGAACCATCCCGAATCGCCATTGGCAAAATCGTGAAAAACCTCGTTCGAATCGTCTTTCCCCGAAGGTGCGGCCGGATTCCAGTTGGCCCATCGCACGAGGGCGGGCAGCGAATCGATCAGGTCGTTCATACGGTCAGGAGAAATGTCCGTTTTTCCAAAGTTGGAATCCAGTTCCGTTACCCAGCGCTGATCGTCCGTGGACTTGCTGACCGGTTCGAATTCGATCCAGTCCAGCCCAAACATTTGCCGCCGGATCGCCTGGTCGTTATTGCCTGTGATCCGGATTTTCAGAACGTGTTTGCCCGCTGCCAATTCGCGCTGGCCCAACTCGACGACACGCGTCCCCAGTTCACGGGCATAGCAGTCGAAATCCGCCTGCAGCGTTTGGTCGTCCAGTGAAATGGCAATGATGCCGTAGTCACTGGCCGTGGTCAGACAGGATCGAATTGCAAACGCACCGGTGCCGGAAATTTCCAGCGGCAATTCGATTTCATCGCCCACCGCTGCTTCGCGCCACCAGAGTTGACGGTCGCCTTCCCATTTGAAATCGTCCCGGGCCGCAATCGTCTGGTTTTCCACGATGCCGGCGGGTTTCCCCGTGGGCTGGAGCGATTCTCCCTGGATCCTTTCGGTTCCAGTTGCCGGGGCCGGACGCAATTCGGCCATCCGGAAAGCGTTTTCAAGCCCTTCAGCCAGTTTTTCCCGGTTCAGTCCGGAAACCTCTCCCGAGCTGGATCTGGCGATCCACATCCGGTTGGTGTGACTGAGATTCGACCGGCGAAAATCGACTTCCTTCTGGATCGCCCCACCCGGATCGAGCATCACTTCCTGGCGACGACTGCTCTGTAACATTCCCGACAGCGCGTAATAGTCGGCCGCCGTGATCGCGTCGAATTTGTGATCGTGACAACGGGCACACGCGACGGTCATCCCCAGAAAGGCCTTGCTCATCACATCGATCTGATTGTCGATGTGGCCTGCCTCGTCACCTTTCACATCGACTGGTCCGTGGGTGTCTTCGCCGAGAAACCAGAATCCGGTCGCGATAACCGATTCGTTGATGCCTGTCGCGGGACTGATGCGTGGGCGCTCCAGCAGGTCTCCGGCAATATGTTCCCGAACGAACTGTGCGTAGGGAATGTCATCATTGAAAGCCCGAATCAACCAGTCGCGATATTGCCACGCATGCGGGATCGGGTAATCAAATTCGTGGCCACACGTTTCCGCATAGCGCGTCAGGTCCATCCAGTGACGGGCAAACCGTTCGCCGAAACGGGGCGACGCGAGCAGGCGGTCAATCTCCTTGTCGAAAGCATCCGCATCGGCGTCGCCGACAAAGCGCGCGATCTCATCGGACGTTGGCAGGATACCGGTCAAATTCCAGCTGGCCCGGCGCAACAGGGTCGCCCGGTCCGCATCGGCGGCTGGTTCGATTCCAGTGGACTCCATGGACTGCTTCAGAAAACGGTCGATGTCGTTGTGGGCCCAGGCGGCATCGGTGTTGGACGGGACCGGATGGTGCACGGGTGAGTGCCAGGCCCAATGCTGTTCCCGTTCGGTCCACTGGGATGCGGCCGCTTCGGCGCCAGTGGCCGGGTCGGAATCTGCGTCGTCCATCTCGGCTGGCCAGGGGGCTCCCCGGGTGATCCAGTCCTCCAGCAGGGCGATTGCCTGTTCATCCAGTTTGGAATCGGGTGGCATCTGGATGGTGTCGTTGTAGTGGACGACCCGCATTAACAGGCTGTCGGCCGGTTTGCCGGGCACAACTGCCGGCCCGGAGTCACCACCGGCGAGAATGGCCTGTCGGGAGTTCAGATCCAGGCCCGCGGACGGTTCGTCTCCCGTGTGGCAGTCGTGGCAATTTTCGGCCAGCAGCGGCCGTATTCGGCTTTCAAAAAACTCGATTTCCGCGGACGAAAAAACGGGCGTCGCCCCAGGTGCGGCTGCGTCCTGTTGCCCCCCGTCCTGTTGCCCTTTCGCCGGTTCCGACCAGAGCAGCAGGCACCCGGCACCCATCAGAAAAAGATGAAAGAAGCCCCTGTTGCGTGCGAAGGAATGCATCATGGCGTTTTTTTCCGGTATCCGGATTCAGTCGTGCAGGTTGCCAGTGTTCGAACTGGCCGATATTCGTGCTGGCCCATTTTCGAGCCGGGTTGTGACGTGCCTGAAAAGCCATGTCACGCGGCTCCCCCCTGTTACCGGCAATCCATTGTAGCAAGCGGGCAGCGGCGCGGCACTTCAGTGGACAATTCCGGTTTTTTCCCTCAGCGCATGAAAAAAGGGGCGTCTGCAAAGAACGCAGACTGCCCCTGGAACTTGTTGAGAGCGATTCGACTGCCAACAGCCTTGACCGTCCGAATTTCGTTGTGCAGAGACCAGTCTACGCAGCGGAAATCTTCGGGTTGCCGGCTTCAGGCGACGGTGGACTGTCCAGCTCGTGCCTCAGGATCAGCATGTCGTCCGGAGCCTCGATGCCCAGGCGAACCCGGTCACCATTGACTCGAACAATCGTAAGAACGATCGAATCGCCCAATTTTATTTTTTCGCTTTCCTTCCTGGAAAGGACCAGCATTTTAAACCTCCCTGTCTATTTCTGAATTTTGATTTTGGACTATTTGGCAACCGGATCGAAGTCGATCGCGGTTCGGTGAACTTTCTCACCCGTCGATCCATAAAAGATTACCGAGTTGGTGACTGTTTCCCAGATCGCTGTCAGTTTGACGCTGCGCGGCCCGTGCAGACAGAACATGATGCCACACTTTTCACCACAGCGTACAAGGATCCTTTCAGTGACCTGGAAAATGCCTTCCTCGAAATCATTCAGTGAACACAACGTGTGAGAAACAAACCGTTTCAGTTGTTTCAAATTTTGAATCTCAGCACATTCTTGCCGCATGACGGCAATTTCTCCTGTGTTTTGATCGCGAGCGGCGAAGCTCTTCGCGACCGGATTCTGGAAAACCGATCAACACAAAACACTGGGTCAACAGAGGAAAATATCGTCCCCGCATGCTGGCAGAGTCAGCACAAGCATGTAAAAATCTGACGGTTCGGGAATTGGGGCGAAATCTCAGGACCTTTCCACACAATCGGGCCAGGTTGACTTTGCGGACTACATCGCAAATTGCGGCGCGCCGGAAAAACGCCTACCTCCCGGGGGGGCTTTCCCGGCGAAATTGCAAGTGACTCTAAAGCCCCGCGTCTGGTAAGATGGCGGCTGCTGGCGGATCCGCGGCAGGAACGCCGCCGGTGTTCCCTCGTGCCTGGCATAGCGGCCGGTAAAGTTCGCCAGATTCCGTTTCTTCACCGGAATCAAAACCGACACCTCCGACACCCACAAATTCACCGCCGAGAACGTCCATCCAGTCATGAGTTTTGGGATCGAATCTGACGGATTTCGCGGACCGGTCGATCTGCTGCTGTTTCTGGTTCGACGGCACGAAATCGATGTCTCTACCCTGTCGCTGGCGAGCGTCACCGACCAGTACCTCCAGTTCATTGACGTCCTGAAGGAAATCGACATCAATTCGGTGGGCGATTTTATCGATGTGGCCAGCCGCCTCGTCGAGCTGAAATCGCGAGCCCTGTTGCCATCCCAGGAAAAAGCCACCGAAGACAGCACCGAAGAAGCGGACCCGCGCGAGAACCTCGTCCAGCGTCTGCTGCTGTACAAGCAGTTTCGGGATGCCGCCGTGTTGCTGGAGGAACAGTCCGACTCGTGGCAGCGACGGTATACCCGGATCCAGGACGATCTGCCTCCCCGCAAAACCGATCTCGCCACCCAGCCAATCCAGCAGATCGAACTGTGGGACCTCGTCAGCGCCTTTGGACGGGTCCTCCGCGACAACGTGGCGACCCGACCCGAAAAAGTCATCTACGACGAAACTCCGATCGGCGTCTACATGCGCCAGATTCACTCGCGGATCATCAGCGACGGCCATGTCGCCTTTTCATCGCTGTTCGAGCCGGGCATGCACAAATCGGCGATGGTCGGCGTCTTTCTGGCTGTGCTGGAACTGACCCGGCACCACAATGTCAGGACCGAACAGGCAGGTTTGTACACAGACATTATGATAGTGCCGGGCGAAGGCTTTCCGCAGGAACTGGTTTTGTCCCAGGTTGATGACTACAACCCGCACACGGCGGGGATCAGCAGCGACGACCCCGATTCGTTTTTACAGCGCGCCGGTGACAACTGATTAAAGGCTTCCTCCGGACTGTTCCGGGGGAACGACACCCGCCAGCACCAATCCGAAAGCCCTCATTGACCAACGATCCCAAAACAGACCTGGCTGGTAATCCCTGGAGCCCCTCTGGGCAAAAATCGGCGCAGAGCGATTCGGGCGGGCAGAAAAACCCCGGCGGCCGCCACTGGCTGACGCTGCTCAAGGTAGCCGTGTCGGTTGCCATCCTTTCGTGGATCGGATGGCAGGCCTACAGCACCGGGCAATTCGAATTGCTGATGACAGGCGAAAAACGCTGGGGCTGGCTGTGGGCGGCGCTGGCGGTCG
>JBGSVU010000280.1:0-3588 GCA_041752775.1 Pirellulaceae bacterium
AACTCGGGAGTAGAGGATGACCAGGTTTTTGACCGCTTTGCCGGTCTATAATGAACGATCGACCGTCGATCCGGTTCTGGACGAAGTCGTCCGCTTCAGCCCCCATGTGCTGGTCGTAGACGATGGTTCGAGTGACGGGACGGCTGAACTGCTGCAGCGGCGTGACGATATCGAGGTCCTCACGCACAAAAAAAATCGCGGCTATGGCGCAGCGCTGATCTCGGCTTTTGACTATGCCATTGCAGACGGTTATGACGCTCTGGTGACGATTGACTGCGATGGACAGCACCAGCCCAACCTGATTCAGAACTTTGTTGAGCGTCTGACCAGCGGCGACAGCGACATTGTTTCCGGCAGCCGCTATCTGGAAGAGTTTGCCGGCGATTCTGCTGCACCCATGGAACGGCGCCGGATCAACCATCATGTGACCGGGTTGTTGAACGGACGGTTTGATTTGAGGATTACGGACGCGTTTTGCGGGTTCAAGGCCTATCGGGTGGAGGCCCTGAAACGTTTTCATTTGACCGAAACGGGCTACGCGATGCCGTTGCAATTGTGGGTGCAGGCCGCCTGTTCGAAAATGCGGATCACCGAGCTGGCAGTGCCCCGGGTTTATCTGGACGAGACTCGGACTTTTGGCGCGGGGCTGGACAATGGTGACCAGCGGCTGAAATACTATCTCGACGTGATCGAACGGGCGCTGGCTGCGATGCCGTGTGGATGCTGACCGCAGTCGGAGCATTTTTCCGGATCAACAGGGATTGCAGGGGCCTTTTCCCCAAAAGTGTTCAAACCCCTTTTGGGTTTGGGACAGCCTTTAACCTTGAGTTCTGAAACGGGATTCGGACAGCCAGGGCGGTTCCTGTCCGGAACAGGTGCAACGGTTTGACTTCAACTTCGGCGGTGCCATTCCTTGATTCATCCGGACAACAGCCCTGGCCGAATACCGCCAGATGCGTGGCGTGCGCCGGCGGAAAACGGCGGGAGTCTGGTTTGGCCGGCAGGCGGCGCTTTGCGGGCCCGGCTGGAGCAAACCGGCAATTCGCTTTCCAGGCTGAAGCATCTGGTTGTCGATGGCCGCTCTGCGACGGAGTTGGCGAAGGAGGCACGGACCGAACTGTTGCAACTGGCGGCGGAATGGACGGGTTCGTATGGCGTGTCGGGGGACTGGCACAAACAGATCGAATCGGGCGGGCGCGACGTTCCGCTGTTCCTCGCGGGTCATCAACCGGGACTGTTTCACCCTGGGGTCTGGTTCAAGAATTTTCTGCTCAGCAGGCTTGCGGAGAAAAGCGGCGCGATCGGCATCAATCTTGTGATCGACAACGACATCGCCGAATTTCCGGCAGTCCAGGTACCGGTGAAACTGGCGTCGGGAGAATTGGCGCGGCGGATGATTCATTACGATCAAACGCCGCATCAGGCACCGGTCGAATTGCAAACGGTTCAAGACCTGGAGACATTGCGGGCGTTTCCGGCCCAGTTGTCCCGTGCCATCGCTCCCTGGGTCGAGTCCCCTCTGGTTCATCGTCTTTGGCCACATGTGATGGCTCAGGTGGGGCGTCTGCAGAATCCGGGATGGATCATCGCTGCAGGTCGCCATCAGCTGGAATCGGACATCGGACTGAAGACGCTGGAAGTTCCGCTGAGTACCGTCTGCCAGACGAACCCGTTTCACCATTTCGTTTCGGAAATCATCCGCAATGCGAGGCGATTTGCCGGCTGTTACAACCGGCAACTGGAATTGTATCGGGAGCGCAACGCCATACGCAGCACCTCGCACCCGGTGCCCCCGCTGGTCGACGACGGCGAATGGACCGAATTGCCTTTCTGGATTTATTCGGCGCGCGATCCGCAACGGCGTCGGATGCTGGTCTGCGATCGAGGCGGTTCTGTGCTGTTGCGGGCCGGGGGCTTGCCGGATCGTCACGATCTGGACAGCCGTTCGCTGGCGGACCAGCTGGCCGGGTTGCAGCAGGACGATTTCCGGATTCGGCCCCGGGCGCTAATGACGACGCTGTTCGCCCGGATGTTGCTGGGTGATTTGTTCATCCACGGAATCGGTGGAGCGGTTTATGACCAGATCACAGACCGTTTGGCTGTAGACTTTTTTCAGGTGGAGTTGCCGCCTTTCCTGGTTGCGACCGCGACGTTTCGGCTGATTGACTGGTCGCCCGACCGGGCAACCGGGCAAATGCGTGACCTGCGGAACCGGTTGCGTGATCTGGACATGCATCCCGAACGGCACCTTAATGCAGCGGCTTCGGACGCCCGCAGCTGGATCGCAGCCAAGGGTGAACTGGTTTCGCAAATGGCGGGCGCAGGGAACCGGCGTCAGCGGCACTTTGAAATGCTGCGGATCAACGCCGCGTTGCGGGCGATGCTGGTTGAGTCCCGTCAGCAGCTGGAACAGGATATTCTCGAGCAGGAACAGCGACTGGCGCGAAACCAGATCGTGGGCAGTCGTGAGTTGAGTATTTGCCTGCACGGCGAGGACTTGCCCAGCCGGTTGGGGGCGGCCGCCGATGAGGCTGTTGCGGGAATGGGCCCGGGTGGGTGACTGTCGGGTTGCGAAATCTTTCGGCTGGCTTGACAATCAACAGGCTTCGACGACGATTAAAGTCGCAAAAAGACGATTCTCGCTCACTTCACGAACCAACGATTTTCATGATTCGCATTTTTCCGTTTTTTTCGCTCATGCCGTCTCCTGCTGACGCGCCTGAGGTGGCTTGCGAACCCTACGATGTGATCAGTACCGAAGAGGCTCGCGAACGGTCGGCTGGCAATCCGAAAAGTTTTCTGCACGTTGTGCGTTCTGAAATTGATTTGCCGGAAGAGACCGACCCGCACGACCCGCAGGTTTATGAAGTTGCCTCAAAAAACCTCCGTTCAATGATCCGGTCGGGTTTGCTGAAAAGAACCAGCGAGCAGGCCATTTTCATCTACCGGCAGACTTTCCAGGGCCGCCAGCAACATGGCGTCGTTGCGACGTGCGACGCCGAACAGTACCGCACGGGGCTGATCAAAAAACATGAGAAAACCCGGCCCGACAAGGAAGACGACCGGACCAACCACATGACGGTTTGCAGTGCTCATGCCGAACCGGTCTTTCTGACCTTTCGCGATACGGACACGATTGGGCAAATGATCGCGGCGGATACCGTCAACGCTCCATCGATTGATTTCACTGCCAGCGATGGTGTCGGACATGCGGTCTGGAGAGTGAGCGATCCCTTTGCCTATGTCCGGGCTTTTTCCCGGCTGGAAGCGCTCTACATTGCTGACGGACATCATCGCACTGCTGGTGGCGAACGGGCGGCAACGGTGCGGCAGAATGCCAACAAGTCCCACACGGGGCGGGAGGAATACAACCGCATTCTCGCGGTGATGTTTCCTGCCAGCCAGTTGCAGATTCTGGCCTACAACCGGATTGTCCGCGACCTGAACGGGATGACGCCCAGTCAGTTTGTTGAGCGTCTGGGCGCGGCTGGAAAGGTTGAGCCTGCCGGCAATCCGGTTCCTGACCAGGCCGGTACGATTTGTGTTTTCGTGGGAGACCAGTGGTACCGCTTTGTTTTTCCGGCGGAC
>JBGSVU010000281.1:0-2170 GCA_041752775.1 Pirellulaceae bacterium
GTCCGGTCCGGCCCGACATGCTGCTTGACTTCGCGGAGAAATTCGCGGCGGCTCGGTCCGACGTAACGTTGTTCGACAGTTCGGCCATGAACCGTGATCGCGGCCACTCCCGCCTCAAAGGCTCCATCGAGGATTCTGAAAAAGTCATCGCGGGCCTGTCCGGAATCATCGATCCCGCGTCGCATTTTTACGGTGACCGGAATCCGGGGCGGAACCGTTTCACGGGTGCGGCGGACTATTTCCAAAGCGATATCGGGCTGGCTGAGATGAAAACCGCCCCGGCAGCGACCGAGCACTTTTTTGACCGGGCATCCAAAATTGATGTCGATGATGTCAAAACCTGCCGCGACCAGACGCTGGGCACCGGCGGCAAACTGGACCGGTTCGGAACCCATCAACTGGCCGCCCACCGGGTGTTCTTCGTCGGCAATATCCAGGTAATGGCTGGTTCGGCGACGGTCTTTCAGATTCACCAGAAACTGGTCCAGCATGACTTCGCACAGCGAGTACGAGGCGCCAAAACGCCGGGCCAGAATTCGCATCGGCTGGTCGCTGTATCCCGACAGCGCCGCCTGAACGACGGGAAATCCCACCGGTACGTTGCCGATCACCAGGGGTTTGGGTTGAAAAACTGCCAGCATCAATCGCTATCCCGAAAAAAAACTGTTGCGGGCATAATACAGGAGCAACCGGCAGAAGGAAACCGATTCCTGACCAGGCCCGGGCCGTGGATCCGGGAACAGGACCGGCAAAACAACACAAGCTCATCTCCCGCGTCCGCCCGGGTACTGTTGCTGGGGCCGGTCCGGTTAAACGCCCACGGCGACCCGGCTGTGATTTTGAAAATGGATTTCACTGAAACTGGATACAGGTTCGTTCGATGGATTTGCTGCTGAACATACTGATCGGATTCTGGCCGCTCTGGGTGGTCGTGGCGATGATTCTGGCGCTGGTGGTGCTGGTTCGAATGTACTCGGGCCCCGCCAAATTGCCGTACCAGGTCCGCGAACGGCTGGTGACGAAAGCCGAGCTGCGATTCTACCGCGCGTTGCAGAAAGCCGCGCTGGAGGAATACGACGTATTCGCCATGGTCCGAATCGCTGACATTCTGCAGGTCCGCGAAGGGGTATCCCAGCGTCGGGTCTGGCTGAACAAGATCCTCGCCAAACACATTGATTTTGTCTTGTGCGATCCCGCGACGCTGCAGCCGCGTCTGGCGATCGAACTGGATGACGCTTCGCACAACCGGCCGGACCGGGTGGAACGCGACCTGTTTGTGAATCATGCCTTTGAAAGCGCCGGGTTGCCACTGCTGCGGATACCGCTGGCCCCGTCCTACGATCCGCGGGAATTGCGCGACCTGATCAAGTCCCGAACCTGACTGGCAACGATCGCAGATTCGTTGACTGGCAGTGGCGATGGGATCCTGCGCAGAAGGACTCGCAACGGCCTCCAAGACCGGTCGCACCCCGGCCTGAGGTTTTCGGGATCGGGAAAGTGGTCCCTCGTTCGCGCCGGGCGATTTTCGATTTATGATCAGCGGCATGAACGCCAGTCAGAATCCGCTTTCCGAACCCGCAACGCTCGCCAAACCGAAACGTGGCGTGGTGGCCGTGATCGTTTCCGGCGCGGAGTTGTTGATGATCCAGCGCAGTCTGACGGTTCGCGCGCCGGGGAAATACTGTTTTCCGGGTGGAACCATCGAAGCTGGCGAAAAGGAGACGGACGCGTTGCGGCGCGAGTTGCTGGAAGAGTTGCACTTGCCCGTCGATCCGGTGGAGGAACTCTGGCAGTGCGTGACCAGCTGGGGCACGGAGCTGACGTGGTGGCTGGCGGAGGCTCCCTGTCACGATCCAATCCAGGCCAACCCGCTGGAAGTGGCCTGGTGGGGATGGATGCCCATCGAACAAATTCTGGCTCATCCGGAGCTGTTGCCGAGTAATCGCGACTTTTTTCGGGCCTATTTCTCGGGCGGTTTTTCTTTGCCAATCAGAGGCTGAAGGTCGGGCAGGCCGAGGGCGCGAGCACCTCGCGAATTTTCCGAAACGCTGTCCCGCAGGAAGCGGTTGAACAGTTCCGGGTCAAACTCGTCGCGCGGGACAAACCGCTGCGGACGCGCCGCCAGATCGGGAATGCCGGGAACTTCGGCAAGCCGTTGACCGCTGAATCC
>JBGSVU010000282.1:0-7206 GCA_041752775.1 Pirellulaceae bacterium
ACAACGGAAACAGAGAAGAGGAACCCGTAGAACAATCGCTTGACAACCCAGACCGCGGGGATACCATCAATCGTTCCGGAGCAGCAAAAAACCAACTAACTCAATCCTCCGAATCTTCCAATTCAGGCTGAACCAGTACACGCGGACAATACCAGCATCGCGCATGTTGACCGGGAAAGCCTGTTCGTTTTCTGGGGACTCCAGCAAGTGGGTCCTGACCGTTCGAATAGGGCTTTCGTCCGCGAACAGCGTTCCGTTTATTGAGCAGGGCATTGATGGCATCAAATTCCAATTCAGGAATGACTTCCAAGTGAGGAACATCGATCGCAACCGGTCCGTTCGGATTTTTGACGGATCTCCGTTTTCCGGTTTCGTTGTGTTTGACGGTGTGCTTGTTGCCTCGCTCAGGTTTGCCCTTGAGCAATGGGTTGGCGTAAAAACGGCGGACCATGGCACCGTTCCACTTCTTTGTGCGGCAATGCGACCCGACTGGAAACTGTACGGACTCAAAGTAATCAGCAACAGCAGAATAATTTCCAGTCTTCCGAAGAATTTCCGCACCCTTGAGAATAAATGGCCTCGCCTCGTCATCAACACTCCAGTCAAGGAATGTTCTTGCATCCTCCGGCTTGACGTAGCCAGCGATCGGGCACGGGGTTGCAGCACCTTGCCGCATGAACCGCAACATCAACTTCTTCTTTATCCTTTTTGACGTGTGCGCGTTGTGCCCAACATGGTCGCGGCAGGCCGCAATCACGTCTGATTCCCAATCGTCATACCATGTGTCGATGCAGTCGTGAATTGCGATCACTCTGGTGTTGTGGTCGACCGCTATCCCACACAACCGGGTGGCTTCAGCGCCGCGAATGAGTCGGCCAAGATCTTCAACAATCAACAGGTCCAGATCGTTGCTGCGAATTGCCGTTTCGACTTCCGCCAACTCGGGCCGGGTTAATTCCTCGCCCTTACCCTTGGTCGCTACGATGCGATACTCTATCTCCCCCTCACCGCACGACTCTACAGCATACTGCTGGGCATGTTCCTGCTGGTCGTCCAGGCTGACATCCTTTTGCGACGCACATCCGCTAATTCTGGCAACGATCAAAACGACGAACTTTCGCCCGTTGCGCGGCGACATTGTGCGGTTTCCAAAGTACGACATAACCACCTCCGATGGGATTGGTGATCACGCCCAAGAAGTTTGGCCCAGTGAGACAAAAAACTGGGACAAAATGTCCACGGCTGTCCAAGGATGTCGTTGGCTGTCCCTCCGGCAAACCTTGCCTGCAGAAGGACTTACGCCGAAAATCGTCTCGTGGTACAGGTGATTGTGGTTGTGGCGTTAACGAGTCGACTCCTCTCACCGCTATTCTTGAAATCGAAGCCCCGGCGATCGCAGGATTTCCGGGGCTTTTTTCGTGGTCGGCGTGGCCGCGACGGCCGATGATTGTGAATGAAAACCCTCAGGAGGCGTTTTCGGCAGGCTCGCAGCCTAAAAGTTTTCGCGCCCGAGGGCTGTGGTTTTCTCCCAGTCCGCGTCCGGACTTAATCCCTCTTGAATGTTGGTGACCCCAAGTAACTCCAAGTAACTCCAAGTAACTCCAGGGCAGATTTTGCCGATTCAGTTTCCCGCGGCAACGGAAAGTGTTGCAGTTGCCAACTCATCGGGTGCCCGGTCAGCCGCGTCGAACATTCTCTGGAAAGCAATGACTTCGGGTGTCCTGATTCCAAATAACTCATTGGCATAGCGCGGCGCGATGGACTGGAACATCAACTGGGCAGTCACCACATATTGACCGGGTTGGGAAAGCGGAATTCCGTAGACCACCGAGTCACTTCCACCGACAAAGTCAGAATCGTCACCAATCCCATAAGGTCGGGTGGACGGGCCGTCGGCATGTTTCGGGTTCCAGCCCTCGGGCAGCAACCGGTTGTCCTTGAAATAACCTGCCCCACGCAACAGGACAAAGGTGGGATCGCCGACGGCATCCGCCATGATCGTCTCATAGACCTGCACCTGTTCCGGTCCGCTGATGATTTCCCTGTGAACGTTCAGCGGGCCTCCGGCGAGTTCACTCGCGAGGACCTCGCCCTGGCCATCAGTCAGTTCACCCGCAGCGTTGTATGTCCCCGATGAAAAAACGGTTTTACCGTCGCTGTCGGTGACAGTCAGTTTGATCCAGACCCGCCGGCTGGGATAGGCGGTCGGCAATTTGTGTCCGCCCAGATTGCGAACGGTGGCTCTGACGGTCAGCTTGTTCCACACGGCCGATTCCGGTTTCAGTTCAATCGTGGCGGTCCGGGTTTTCAGAAACTGTTGTGCATCTGCTATCGACTGGTCAAACGCTTCGGGCGTTGCAGCAACTTCGAGTTCCGCCGAATTGTCGCGCAGGATCTGTTTCATCAAAGTGTTGGCGCCGGGAAAAGTATGTTTGCCAAAGGGGGAACGGGGCTTCAGAAAGGGAAAGTCCCTGCCGCCCGGATTATGAGCCAGCCGCGTAGCGATCGTGTTGCCATCGACGTCGAGCGTGGGCATATGACAGGCCTGACAACTCTGGGCCCGTGGATCCGGGCTGGTCACTTCATCATTGAAAAAAGAATTGCGCCATTCGAGGTAGGGCGACTGTTCGTGAAATTCACTGGCAACAGGCGCGCCGGAAGTATCGAATGCGTCTGTAATGACGGTGTGACAAGTCGCGCATAGCGCCGACTTCAGAATGTGGCTGCCCCGGGTGGGCGTGTAGCCGACATGGTTCTGAATCGGCATGACAAATGGGTCAGCGTGGGGGCCGAAAATTTTTGAATCCGCTCCGATTATGAAATGACCTGTAAAAGAAGCGTCGGTCCCCAGCCCCTGGTCGGTAATCTGGTGACAGACGGTACAGGAAACGCCATCCAGCCCGTGAAGTGATCGCTGGTCGCCCGCTTTCAAATGGGCGAGTACCTCACTTGGAGGACTTTCCGGAGCTGGCGCAGCCATGGGGGCGTGGCAACGGGTGCATTTCTCTTCAATCAGGGCTTTTTGCGAGGGTGTCGCAACGACTTCGGCCGAGAGCACGGCGCGCCAGTACGGATCGCGCGCCGAATTGGCCATCATCAAGGTTTGCCAGAGATCGTAGGGTGCGATGGGCCGGTTGTTCGCATCGCGCATCGCCGTGGCCTGGTCAGAACTGGAATGGCACAAGGCACAGCTTTTGGCTTCCAGAAACCGGACGGCCGAACTGTTTTCCGCGAGTTGGGTCGCTGTCACTTCGGCTTCACCAGCCAAACCGGCCTGCGCGCCCGCGCGGCTTATTTTCGCCGGCTCTGCGTTTCTGGCCAAATAGATTCCTGCATTCCACGACAGGACCAGTGCGACGGCGACGATGCCAGCCCGGACCAGTAACACGGATGGATTTTTCATTGGAGCTGTTCCTGAGAATGCTGTTTCTGGATCTTTTGCTGGTGGTTCTGCCAATAACAATAATGTTGTCGATGCACCCGGACGGTCTGAATTTTCAAACCAGTTTCGGATCGACCATGGCTTCGGTCTGGATTTCTGGATGGCTGTCGTTCCAGATGGAATTTCCAGGAAAAGGCTGCAGGCACGACGGCTGTCCGCCCGACTGGCATCACCCGAACCAGCCTGCCAGTTTGCGGTTGCCAACCAGTCGATCACCGGATCAGGTTTTTTTCAGGAAGTCCTCCGGGAAACTTGCGGATTCTCGCGGGGCAACGTGATGATGAACTCGGCTCCAGCCGGACAGTCCGGATTCACGGAAATCCGCCCACCATGCGACTGGACAATCCGTTGGGAAATGGCCAGGCCCAGCCCGGTACCGTCCGTCCGGCTGGTGCAGAAACTGTCAAAGACCCGTCCGGCCTGTTCTGTTGGAATACCGGGTCCATTGTCGCGAATCGTAACCGACAACGTTGACTGGCCACCAGATTCAGGGTCCTGAAACCCGATCTGGACAACAACGGGATCGCGACAGATCTGGATGGCGTTTTCCATGACGTTGCGGAACACCTGTTTCATGGAGAACGAATCCACTTCGCAGTGCAAGTCATCCGTCAGCACCGCCTCTTCCAGGCGAATGTCGCGGGACTTGCGTGCAGGTGCCAGGTCATTCCACGCTTCAAGAACGATGGACCGAATATCATGGTCACTGGTGCAGATTCGAACGGGAGCAGCAAAGGCCCGGACCTCCTCGTACAGACGGTACAAATCTTCATTGGCGTGCTGGATCGAACGGAGCAGGTCAGTCGAATCCGGATCGCCTGCCAGCTGGGCCAGCAACAGGTCCAGACAGGCCTGGGCGCGTTGCAGGGCGTTGCGGCTTTCGTGGGCCAGCCCGGCCATCGCCTCGCCAAGGGCGGCCAGACGCTCTGATTCCAGCATTTTTTTTTGGGATTCCCTGCGTTCAGTAATATCCCGAATGATCCCCGTGAACAAACCCAGATGATCGACTTCACTAACCACCAGATCGACGGGAAATATCGATCCGTCTTTGCGTTTGCCGGTCACTTCCCGTCCAATTCCAATGATCCGGGCTTCGCGGGTTCTCAAATATCGCTGCAGATAGTTGTCATGTTCTTCTGCATGGGGCGACGGCATCAGAATGCTGACATTTTTTCCGACGAGCTCTTCACTTGCATGGCCGAACATCCGTTCCGTGGCCGGATTGATGCTGTCAATGATTCCCTGTTGATCGATCGTGATGATGGCGTCCGTGGCTGTTGCGAGTATGGCGCGCATTCGCTCTTCGCTTTCATGCAAGGCATCTGTCGCTTTTTTGCGTTCCGTGATGTCCAGGCCAGAACAGAGTAAACCGATCAGTTCTCCGTTCAAATCGGTCAGGGGCGCATCGTACCATTCAATATCCCGCTGGTCACCGTCTTTGGACACGATGGGTGTCACATACGCCCGGATGCGTTCACCCGTCATTGCGATATGAAACAACTGCCTGAATTTTTGCCGGTCCCGTTCGGGCAGAAAAGTACCAAACCAGTCCCTTCCCCGGGCTTCGTCCAGCGACCAGCCGCACAGTTTCTCAAAGGCCGGATTGAATCGCAGGACTCTGCCCTGTGTGTCGAGCAGCAGCACGATGTGGGGTGACGTGTCGATGATGCTGCTGTTGAATTCGATTTCATGACGCAGCTCCTGTTCCATTCGCCTGCGTTCGGTAATGTCCCGGTGAATCGCGATGTAATTCGAATAGGCTCCAGCCGGACCAAACAGGGGTCGGATGAAGACTTCACCGACGTAGTGCGTTTCGTCCTTGCGATAGAGTATCAGCTCCCCCAAATACGACCGATTCGCGCCCAGGTTGTCCTGCAACTGCTGAAGGGCAGTCCGATCGGTCATTTCTCCATGCAAAAGTTCAGGGCTTTGCCCCCGCAGTTCTTCTGCGGAGTAGCCTGTGATCCGGCTCATGGCAGCGTTGGAGTAGACAATCCGTGACGCAGACCAGTCGTCATGATCGGTTGCGATCAGAACTCCTTCCTCCAGGTGCGACAGGGCCACGGCGAGTTTTCTTAACTCGCTGGACTGGGGAATGACCCGCTGGTTCAGGTTTCTGTTCAGTTCCCGAATAACACCTTCGGCATTCCTTATCTCCGAAATGTCAACTGGCGCCGTGCGGCACTGTGGGCCGCTGTCTGTTTCGGCCAGCAGGCACTCAAGCCGGGCTGCAAAACTCGCCCCGTTCGGTTTTACAAACACCAACTCGCAAACCTGTTTCGGGCTTCCCTCCATGGCGGTCTGGCGGTGCAGTTGAAAATCATCCTGCGAATCCGGGTGAATCCAGCTGGAAATAGGGGCCCCGATCAGGGCTTTTCTTTCGACACCCAGCAGGTTCGCCGCCGCAAGATTGGCCTCCACGACCACTCCCTCCATGTCCAGCGTCAAATAACCTGCTGGTGCAAAATCATAAAGATCGGAATGTCTGTCCCGCGACCTCGCCAATTCCAGCCTGGCCTGCCGCAATTCATCGTTCTGAATTTCCAGTTCCATCTGATGGACGTTCAATTCATGCACGAGAGCCTGGACATCGGCTGTAGCCAACTCGGGAACATCGGCGGAGAGCGTCCGCAGAAGCCGTTCTGCCCGCAGGCGAAGAGCTGCCCAGTCGCGTCTGGCGGGTTGCGTTTCATTGCTTGCCATGTTTCTCGCTGGAGTACACCCCGGGAGTCAACTGATGCTGTGCTTCTCCAGCAACCGGTAGAGGGAACGCCGGTTGACTCCCAGCGCACGGGCTGTTTTGGTTTTGTTTTTTCCACACCGCAAATAGGATTCCTCGATGTGAAGTCTGTTCAGTGATTCCAGATCGCCTTCTCCGCAGCGGATTTCCGCAAGCCGGTTTTCACTGGCGCGGGCAATCGAATCGGGGAGATTCTGCAGTTCGATGCGATGGTCTTCGGCGAGGACTTTGGCCCGTTCGATGGCATTCTGCAGTTGCCGTACGTTGCCAGGCCAGCTGTAACTGTTGAATCGCTGCATCACCTCGTCATCGATCCGCCAGTCGCTACCGGCAAACTCCCTGGCCAGCAATTCAATGTCACCTTCGCGATGTCGCAATGGCGGGATTTTGAGTCCCAGCACGTTGATTCGATAATACAGGTCTTCGCGGAACTTGCCGTTCCTGACTTCCTGTTCGAGGTCGCGGTTGGTGGCAGCGATCAACCGAACCTGAACGTGTCGTTCGGTGATTGATCCGACTCTCCGCATGGAACCATCTTCCAGCACTCGCAGCAGTTTGGCCTGGAGCGCGCCGCTCATTTCGCCGAACTCGTCGATGAACAACGTCCCGCCATCGGCGATCTCAAACAGTCCGGGTTTTGCCGCAATGGCGCCGGTGAAGGCTCCTTTTTCATGGCCGAACAATTCGCTTTCGAGGAGAGAATCCGGCAACGCCGCGCAGTTGATGGTGACCAGCGGCTGGTCCGCCAGGGGACTGGACTGATGAATCGCCCGGGCGACCAATTCTTTTCCGGTTCCACTCTCACCTTCGATCAACACCGCCTTGTCGGAACCGGCTGTCCGTTCGATCAGCCGGAACAAGTCCCGCATTGCCGCAGACTTGCCAATCATTTTGCCGCCGGAAGTCTGTCGTTTGATCACTTCCTTCAATTGCCTGTTTTCCTGAACCAGCTTTTGGGTTTGGCTGGCCCGGACCACCAGTCTCTCAAGGTCACCCAGCCTGACCGGCTTGGTCAGAAAATCGT
>JBGSVU010000283.1:0-16719 GCA_041752775.1 Pirellulaceae bacterium
GACAGGTTGTTTGCTCAGGAGAGTATGTGCCCGGCCAGTTGTGGAGGGGACAAAGAATCGTCTCGCCATCGGATTTATTGGGCGGTCTCTTTTTGGAACGGTCCTGCTTTGGCAGTCAACGCGGCCGCAGGGCGACTGATGTCACCCGGTTTTCTCCAGCCGGCGCGATCCGGAAACCTCAGGGATGTTTGGAAGTGCCGGTCTGCCACCCCACCGGCTGGGTCCACGCCTGTTCGAACTGGTCCTGGAAAGACGGGTCGGGATGGGGTTTGGAGGATGTGATGATGGCCCGGACATAAAGCTCATCGCCGGTGAAATGATAAACGGGATTCAGCGATTCGTCCGATGCGAGGGTTTCGCCGATTTCGCTGGAATACTTCTGGGTCGTCTCCAGTGGTTTACCGGCGGCGTCGGTGCGGGGCGTGCACGCTTCGTCGTATCCGCGACGCGTTCCGGTGAAACGCGTGGAGTATGTCACGCCCTCTTCTCCTGCGATGGCGATGGAAAGAGTTTTCTGTTCCGGATCGAACTGGACCTGCTCCAGAGTCACTCCGCTGGTCGCATAGAAGTCGCCGCGGTACATCGCATGGATCAGGGATTCAGCCGACAGTTCGCTGCTGCGGACCATCACCCAGGCCCGGCCAGGCCGGCTGCCGGGTTCGCCGTGATATTCGTGCGAGTCGTCGGTCCCCAGCCCATACAGCGGTGGGGAATCGAGTTTGTGGATCCGCAGCGTATTGACGACATCCCAGATTTCATCGACCGACGCGCGGTGCTGGTCGCCGGACTGGTTAACGCCGGGGTGTCCGTTGAAGACTTCAAAGAATCGTTCGCGGGTGGCCCACGCCAGATCTTCCGCCGTGACGGCCCAGCCGAAATTGGGATGATTCAAATGCATCAGCATGGTTTGCCCGGTTCGTTTTGACATCTCGTCGATGGCCCGCAAATTGTTGTCGATCGCCTGCCGAACGGTTTCCCCGCCAGCCGGTCGCAGCAGTTCGGCAAGATTGGAGGCATTCAGGTGGACAGGTTTCCCGCCGACCGAATCGCTGACTTCTTCGGCTTCGATCATCAGGAATTTTCCGGGCTGTTCGAACCGGCCCCGGAATTCCCTGAGGGTTTTCAGCCGCGTCTGTTCAATTCCTTTTGTTTCCCCCCGGTCGATGGTCCGGGTTTCGACCCAGTCGCCGCCGAACGCCTCCCTGTATTTTTTCAGGACATCGTCGCTGCTGCGCGCGACTATTTTCGCATTGTCCATCCAGCGTTCGCCGCGACTGAGAATGTTGTGATCGGTCAGCGCCAGAAAATGGTAGTTGTGATCGACATACCACTGGGTAATGACTTCGGGAAACTCGTCGCCGTCGCTCCACAGCGAATGCGTATGCAGATTCCCTTTCCACCAGCGGAGCCCCGATTCCTGGGCATTCGCCGGGTTCCCGCACATGATCAGGCAGACAATTGCCAGACAGGTACAGGTGTTTCCAATTCGAACACGGTGCGGGCTTGGAGGCATGGCTGAAGGCTGGTGAAAACTTTGAATTGAACAGGAAATTCCAAGATTGCTTTCTAGCAGATGACTCGCACCAAATCAGCCAGCGTTACCCTGATTTTCCGCTCCCTGCGCCGACTTTTCCCGAAAAATCATTTGTCGTTCCGATTTTCGGCAAATCGCCCAGCAGACTTTCCCGGATTTCACCCAACTTTAATTTGCCTGGAACACAGGTTCTCCAACAAGAGATGGATTGAGAGGGCGGCAGGGCTGCGTTGAGCCTGATGGAGCCTCTGGCCGGCCGAGCATCAGGAAAGACGGTTTTCGGGATCAGTTGATGGACTTTGAAGACCGAAAACTTCATGGCGTTCAAAACCCTGCGCCAGCGAAGGCTGGCTCGATCCGGTTCACGGCCGCAATCCTTTTGTAGGATGGGAAACCACGGGTCCCGGGTCGAGCGGCCAAGTCCGGGTTCCAATAAGCAACAGGAGGGCAACTTCGTTGCCGGGTGCATCGGGTGCTGGCTCCGCCGGAAAATCCCGACGGGGACGTTAAGGCTGGCTTCCCGATCCGGGCCAGTGCGGTCCGTCCCGGTCGGGACATTGAATCTGGGGTCTTTTCAGGCGAAGAAGCGTTCCCTCGCACTGAGTTGATCGATGGCTCCTCCTTCTTCATCGTTGCTTGCCCGCCCCTGCACTCAGCACTACTATAGGGATTCCGCAAACAGCTTAACCAAATGTTCGTCCTTGCGACCTGAGCTTTCCAATGACACTAAACATTGAACTCGATGAACAGCAGGTTCAGCGACTCCAGACGATAGCAAGTCGGCTCAACGTCTCCCTGAGTGAGCTTGCCAGGGCTGCGATCATTGACTTTCTGGCGAAACCGGAAAGCGATTTTGAGCGTGCGGCCGAACGGGTACTCGGGAAAAACGCCGAGCTATACAAGCGGTTGGCCTGATGCGGTATCTGACGCTTCCGGAATTGATCGAACTTCATCGTCGCATCATCCAGCAGTCAGGGGTGCCACTGGAATTCGTGACCTGGGACTGGCTGAATCAGCGATTGCTCAACCCTACATGACTTTTGGTGGCACCGAACTCTACCCGACACTCGCGGAGAAATCGGCCGCACTCTGTTTTTCACTTGTAATGAATCATCCCATCGTGGACGGAAACAAACGAATCGGTCACGCCGCGATGGAAACATTCCTTGTGATGAACGGACTCGAAATGAACGCTGACGTCGATGACTCCGAATCTGTCATCTTAAGGCTCGCGGCAAGTGAGCCTGGACGGGTGACATTTACAGAATGGGTTGCCGCGCACGTAGCTGATGATGATGGGTGACACGGACGAATCGGGTCACACTCCCGGGTGACCCTCCCCACACCACCGGACATGCGGGTCCGCATCCGGCGGTCGTGCGGGCTGAATCGGCACTAACGCAGCCGCAAATGCCGTTCGGGAGAAATAACCCATACCCAATACTCACGGAGAAAGCCGCAGCGAGGCTCACTTGCAATGCAAAATGATTCGCCACAACACCCGGCTGGTTCGTTTGTCCAGCCCATTTACATCACGGATGCCTTGCGGCACGGCTGGATAACAGAGCTCTCACAGCTTCCGAAGCAACTCACGGACGCTGTTGCCAATTTGTCTGAATCGCAGCTCGACACGACCTATCGAAACTGGACCATCCGGCAAATCGTGCATCACATTGCCGACAGCCACGTCAACAGCTACATACGGTTCAAATGGACGCTCACGGAAGACACCCCTACGATAAAGGCATATGACGAAGGCCTTTGGTCAGAGCTCGCCGAATCCCGTACCAGACCTGTCACGCCATCGCTGCACATGCTTGCTGGGCTTCACTCCCGGTGGTGCCAACTGCTGGCGACCCTCACCGTGCAGGATTTTGAGCGGGCCTTCGTCCATCCGGAAAGCAAAGCAAGAATCACACTGGATTCGGCGTTGGCGTACTACGCCTGGCATGGGAGGCATCACACCGGGCAAATCCTGTGGTTGCGCGACAACCAACGCGTCTGAATCCAGACGCGCGACGAAATCAGGGCAAGTTGCCCGGTGAGGGCGCCGTCCCCGCACCACCGAACATGCCGGTCCGCATCTGGTAGTTGGCAACAACAACCTTCCTGTCCAACAAATTTTTCTGCCCGGGAAACCTGGCTCGATCAGCTTCCGTTCCATGCACCAGAAAACCGCTGACACCAAAACTTGCCCGTTTCGACTGCAACGATTCGCTGTTCTGTCCGGCCGTACTACTCTCCGGTTTTCAAATCACGGCCCTTGCTGCGCCAGGTCTCCTGGCTGGCTGCATCGCCGCTTCGGCTGTACAGTTCCGTCAGGCAACCGGCTGTTTTGCGGAGTGCAGAATTGCGTGCGGAGTCGTCGAGATCTTCGTCGCAGGTCTCCATGGCGTCGAATGCGGCCAGCAACACCGTCTCGGCAGTTGTCAGTTCGCCGCTTTCCATCAGCGCCCGTCCCAACAGGTATTCCGCGCGGCATCGCGACCAGCTGTCTGGATGTTCGCGCGGGGGCGAATCGAGGAATTCTTTCAGGCGCGCCGCACTCGACCTGTGTAGCCCCAGCTCGTGCTCGACTTCAGCCAGTATCAGCAGGAGCGGAACGGTTTTGGCGTCCGCAGGCCCGGATGTGTTGTGGTGATGTTGCCAGACCTCCAGGTACAGAGGGTGCGCACGATCGAGTTTCTGCTGCTGTTTGAAAACAAACGCCTGGATGTTTTTCGCGCTGACGGTTTGCCAGTCTTCCGGGCCCAACTCCAGCGTGTACCCTTCGATCAGTTCCGCACCCAGCGGTTCGGCTTTCCCATACTGGCCGGTTTCGACCAGCAGCATTTGCAGATTCGACAGATTCTGCAACAGCTCGGGATGAAAGACCCGCATCCGGCCGCGCGACAATTCGATGGACTCGGCCAGTTCGGCTTCGGCCAGATCGTACTTTTTCAGATGCCGGTGGATGTGGCCCAGGTCCGCCAGTGCGTTGATGGTTTGCGTGTGGTGGTCTCCCAGCACTTCGCGCAGGAGAGGCACGGTTTCCGACAGCAGCTGTTCGGCTTTCCCGGCCTGACCAGTGCGGTACCAAATGGAGGACAGGTTATGAGAACAGGTCAGTGTGTCCGGATGCCGGACGCCCAGAACATCGAGCGCACTCTGGCGGGTTTCGACCAGCAGTTTTTCTGCGGCCCGGTGTTCTCCAGCCAGCACCAGGGCCATGCCGAGTGCATTTTTCATGGACAGCGTCTCTGAATGAACGATGCCACGAACCTGCTCGCTGAGCGGGATATTTTCTTCCAGCAGCTGGCGGGCCTGGTCGGGCCTGCCCGTCTTCATCCATGCCCCCGCCAGGTTGTGGGCGTGGCTGAGCGTGGTGGCGTGTTCGGCACCCAGCAATCTGGTGGACATCGCCAGATTTTCCTGCTGGATTTCGGCGGCCTGGTCGGGAAAGCCCTGTTCAAGGGCGATCAGTGCCAATGCCTCACGTGTGCCGAGCAACAGATAGAAATCGTGCATGCGGTTGTCCGAAGTCCGGATTTCGTGCTCATCGAACTCGACCCGCTGGTCCAGTTCGGACTGGAGTTTTTCCAGTATGATTTTGGCCTGATCAAATTCTCCCTGGGCAAACAGAACATCAGCCAGACGTTGCCGCGCGGCGTCTGCATCGAGGAGGTCCTCCCGGTCAGCCACCGCCAGGTAGGCTTGCAGTTCCTGCCGGGCCTCGTCGTACCGCGCCATGTCCTTCAGCAATTCGGCCCGGTTGAACCGAACCTGAAACGTCTCGACAGCGTCACGACCGAAATGGACTTCATTGAAACGGATCGCCTCGTCAAAAATCAGGAGCGCAAGCCCGTAATTTCCCAGTCGGGCTTCCGCCAGACCGGTCCGGTACCAGGCGTTGTTCGTTTCGGGATCGTCAGGACCGAGATGGTCCGAACAGAGCTGAAAGGCCCGCTCGAAATGCTGTTTTGACCGGGCGGGCTGGCTGAGGCTGAGCCAGATTTTTCCAAACTGTGTGTGCAGTTCTGCAGCAACCAGGGGCAGCTGGCCGAAACGGGAATCAATCACCAGCGAGGAGCGTTCCAGCACGGTTCGCAGGCGGATATCCGGATCGGATTCGTTCTGGGGGTTGGCAAAACTGAGAAAGTCATTGAGCAGAAAGTCATTGATCTTTTCCCGACTCGACGCTTCGTTTTCGGCAAGTGTCAGTGCTGCGGCCGCCTCGCGCCATTTCCATGTGACCAGCGCCGAACCGGTGATCAGCGTGGTCAGCAACAGCGCAGCCAGCGCGGAGACCACGGGCCAGCGGCGAACGGCCTTGACCAGGCGGTCAAATTCCGAGGCCCGCTGGGCGTGAATCGGTTTGCCCGCGAGGAACAGCTCCAGATCCTCATGCATCGCAGCAACCGACTGGTATCGTTCGGCCGGCGCTTTGGCAATTGCCTTGGTGACAATCGTGGCCAGGTCGCGGGGAATCCGCGGTTCGAGTTTTCGCAGCGAAACCGGAGTGCTGTCGGTAACGTTCTGAACCAGCTGGGCAAAATCTTCGCCTTCAAAAGCCGGTTGCAGGGTCAGCAGTTCGTACAGCGTCAGCCCCAGGCTGTAGACATCGCTGCGCTGGTCGGATTTGCCGTCAAACTGTTCCGGGGGCAGATAACGCAGGGTTCCCACGGTTTCGCCGGTTCGAGTCAGGTTCGCTTCATTCATCAGTTTGGCCAGGCCAAAGTCGGTGACCCAGATGTTCCCGTTTTCTTCGACCAGCAGGTTGGCTGGTTTGATGTCGCGATGAAGAATGTTTTTCGAATGGGCGTAGGCGAGGGCGTCGCTCACCTGAAGACCAATTTTGGCGATGTTGCGAAAATACCGGGTCCCGCGCGAAAGGCTGTGGGAGTTGGCCGAGAGGGCCAACCGGGAGGTGGACCCCGAACCGCTGCCCGATACCGGACGGGGCGGTTTCCGCGGCTGTGATGCTGCGGGCCCGTCCATCTCGTCGCCGGCGGGCGCGCCCTCGTCCAGCAGATTGAGCGCGACACCACTGACAATCGTGTCCAGTGACGTCCCGGTTTCGTTCAGCGACCTGTCCCGGGCCGGATGCTGCGAAAGGTCCTGGAGCGTACGGAGCTCGGCGATGACCTTGTCCAGGCTTTGGCCTTCGATGTACTGCATCACAAAGTAGGAGACGTCGTTATGGTGCCCGATGCCGAACACCGGAACGATATTGGTGTGGTGCAACATCCCCGACGCGCGGGCCTCATGCTGAAATCGTTGTCGCCGCCGCTCGTCGAACTGGGCCGAATCGGGCAGCAGCTTCAGTGCCACATGCCGGCCGAGGGATTCCTGTTCGGCCTGAAAGACAATCCCCATGCCGCCGCGACCGATTTCCCGGATGATGCGGAATTCCCCCAGTTTTCTTTGGGGAGGCAGTCCCTGAAGGGTATTCAATTCCTCCTGCATCAGTGAGTCATCCGCTGCCGCAGGCTGGGCAGCGCGGGATTCCATCATTTTCAGAACCGGAAACAGCTCCCGAATTCTCTCGGCCATTTCGGGGTGTTCGCGTGCTACCTGTTCGATCGGGGGCGCGATTCCAGCGCGCAGCTGTTGCGTGAATTTTTCGGCAAGCGATTCCAGCTGGCAGGAGAGGTCGCGATTCATGCAGCCCCCAGCCCGGCCAGAATTCTTTGCAGCTTCTCCAGCGCGCGAATGTACCGTTTCTTGACGGCATCGTTGGACATGCCGAGGATATCTGCGGTTTCCTGGCTGGTCATGTGTTCGAAGTGCCGCAGAGTCAGGATTTCCCGGTCGATTTCGCCCATGCTGTCGAGGGCAGTGGCCAGCTGGTCTTTGGCTTCTTTTTTGACGGCGGCCTGGGAAGGCGAGGTCGTGTTGGCCGCCAGTTCCATCGCCAGCGACTCCGAATTGGCGGCCGGCGCTCCGCCAACCAGACGCTGCTCGCGGTCGGCGTCGCGTTTTTTGGCACCGAGGTGAACTCGATGAGCCTGAATCAGCTTTTGACCCGCAAGGTGTCTCAGCCAGAGCTTCACTGGCAATACTGGATTTTCCAGATAAGCCTCAAGCGCACGGGCAGCTTCGATCAGGGTGTCCTGCACGATGTCGGATGCATCCAGCCGCCCCTGCAGCTTGTGGCTGAGCCGCAGAGAAACCATGCGGCGCAACGAGTCACGGTACTTGATCAGGATTTCGTTCAGCGCGACCGGATTCTACCCGCAAGCAGCCTGCCGCAACAGAGAGAGGTCATCGACTGCGCCTTATAGTTCGTTCATGGCAATTTTGAACCGACGTGAATCGTTCTCTTGAGGACCTGGCAATGGGTGAACGCGGTGGCAGCAGCAGGCGGGAGACGCGACGCGGATCCCGGCGTTACTTTTGCATGTGCAAACAAGTCCCGGCGAGGGACAGTCCTGCCCCCAAAGTATGCCCCACCGGGCCCAGTCAAACCAGAGTTTTCCCGGGAATTCTGCCCTGTTTTCGGTAACCTGGATTTTTTTCGCTGATCCTGTAACAGCCTCCGATTTGTTCGTAAGTGCTTGCAACACCACCACCTGGCCCCCGTTCGGGAGAATCCAATGAGGCATCCAATTTTTTCCATCGCGGCGTTTTCGATCTGTACGGCGGGTACCTTCGCCGCCACCGCTCAGGTCCCGGATCGCGTTCAGGACATGGTCCAGCAGGCAAGAGAGCTTGCAAAGAATGCACACGATTCAGCAACCGGCAACCCGGGCAACCCGATTTCCGCCCAGTTTCAAAACCCTTTTTCCCAACAAAAACCAGCGGGGCAAGCCGTCGGCATCCAGGGTTCCGTTCCCGGGTCCCGACCAGGAGTCGATATTTCGGATTCCGCCATTCACATCAACGTGGGTGGGCGAAATATCTCGGTTCCGCGAACCGGGCCCGATGCGGTTGATCCGGCCATGGGGAACACGGGCCGGAACCAGATCGCTGCAGGACAATCCGTTCATGGCGGAGTGACGATCAATGGCCAGCCAGTTGGCCGAGGCTCATCCTGGGGCGGAGTTGGAACAGCGTCCCCGGGCGATGTGACGATTGACCGAAACGGCTCGACGATTTCCACGGCGACCTGGCGGGAACTCGCGGCTGGTATGGAAGCGTTTGGCAAAGCTGACTTTGCGGCCGCGGCAGGCCATCTTGAGAAAAGTGTGGCGGCCAACCCTCAAGATCCGATGCCGCATCCGTTCTTTTCGCTGGCCCTGTTTGCGAACGGGAACTACGACGCGGCGGCTGAGTACGCCTGGTCGGCTGCGGCGACATCGCCGATTTGGGACTGGAACCAGTTGCGTTCCTGCTATTCTGATCCGGCACACTACGCGACGCAGTATGAACAATTGCAAATCGCGGCTCGACAGGCGAACGCTTCGCCGGCCACGCAATTCCTTTTGGCCTGGCACCATCTGATATTGGGGCATCGCGACGCGGCACAGACTGAACTTGAGCGGGTTCTGCAACAATTGCCCAATGACCCGATTGCGACGGGCCTGCTGAATTTGGCACGACAACCGGCGAGTTTTCCTCCGGAACCGATGAAGTAGGCGAGAGGTTTTCCGGCAGGGGTCGGAGACCCATGCTGCTGTTGGGGAGCATTCGGAAATTGACTGCGAGCATTGGAGACGATCATCTCCCGATCGTAGTCGTCATCGAACGGCCGGGCCTGATAATGTCAGGCCCGGCCGTGTCGTTGTTTTGACCGGCAGCATGGCTTCCCGACCCGTCGATAGTGTGATGGAAAAGTACGACGGACGAGGATGTCCATCGTACTTTTCCATCGTACTTTTCCAAATCGAAAAATCTGACTGTTTTTTGTGGCCTGCTGTAACTTCCGCAGCCTGCCGCGTATGTGAAGCCGGAGAGGGAACACCACCCCCGGATTTCACTTCACAAACGATTCGGTTCACAAACGACAACGATTTTTTCGGGAGAAAAACAATGAGACTGAGCATGTTCAACTGGACCCTGACACTTGCGGCGGTATGCTGCATGGGATGTTTTGTGACACAGGCCAGCGCCCAGTTTGATCTGGGTGGTTTGATCGGCGGCATGCGGGGCGGCGGCAACCCAGGCGGCGGAATGCAGCAGCAGGGCGGAAACTTTGGCGGATCGATGCAGCAGATTATCGGCGGACAGGGTGGAATGCAACCTGGTTTCCGCCAGCAGGGTATGCCGCAGCAACAGGGGCAAGTCTGGGCCGGTGGAACTCCCAACTTCAACGAACAAACCGGACAATACAGCAACCCGAATCAGGGTTTTCAGCCAGGTTTCAATCCTGGCTTTCAGCAAGGGTTCCCTTCCGTCGGCATTCCGGTTGGCGAACGGGCCAATGTCAATCTCGACGGCAACGGCGGAGTCGGCGTCGGAGTCGATACGGCGAACGGCGGCATCGGACTGGGAATCAACGGCGGTGTCGGACAAAGCCGCAATGGCCAGGCGACTGGAATCAGCTCGGGTGACGGCGTTGGAATCGGCATCGGACAGAACGGCGGAACCGGCGTCGGAGTCGGCGTCGACGGTGGCGTCGGCCTGGGAATCGGCAACGGTCAGGGCAGCACCGGCGTGGGCATCGGCGTCGACAATGGCATCGGCGTGGGCCGGGGCGTTGACGGTGGAACCGGAATTGGTATTGGATCCAACTACGGCGTCGGCGTCGGCGAAGGCTTCAACGGAGGCGTCGGCATCGGCGAAGGAATCAATGGCGGCTACGGAAACGGACAGGGCTACAACGGAGGCGTCGGATACGGCCAGGGAATCAACGGCGGTGTCGGGAAAGGAGTCGGCATCAACGGCGGTTACGGTGAGGGAGTCGGCATCAACGGTGGGCAGGGCTTCGGCACTGGTATCAACGGCGGACAGGGTTACGGTACGGGCATCAACGGTGGCGTCGGTGAAGGGATTGGGATCGACGGTGGCGTGGGTGAAGGGATTGGCGTCAACGGCGGCTACGGTACGGGCATCGGCATCAATGGCGGCCAGGGCGTTGGCATCGGCATTGATGGGGGACAGGGAACAGGAATCGGTGTCAATGGCGGTGAAGGCATCGGTATCGGAATCAATGGCGGAAACGGAACGGGAATCGGAATCGACCCAGGTTCGTCCGCGATCGGTATCGGAACCGACGGCCGGTCCGGAATGGCGATTGGTGTCAACGGCCAGCAGGTGATCGAAGCCAACAACGTGTTGCCACCTGTGACACCACTGAACGGCACGCTCAGCAACCCCTTCCGCAACAATTAGCAAGGCAGAGGTGTCAAAGCAATCATGCGGCCCGCAGTCCTCTTTGGCTGCGGGCCGTTTTTTTTCAGCCGAAACGGTCAGCCGCCGCCCTTGACCAGTTCTTTCGGGCCCTGAAGCAGCATGACCTGCTTCGGCGACTGAAAACGATGTTCATCGCCGCCCAGTTCATCGAATGCTTTTCGCACCTCGGGTCTTCGAATGTCGGCTTCCGTGTAAATCGTGTTGAAAGAACGACTGGCGAAGTGCTCGACAAATGCTTCCCAGGAATCAAACTGGACCCAGTTGTGCCAGGTAAACTGCCGGGACGCCTGAAATGCGGGGACACCCAGGTCCAGCAGCGCCTGTTGGGCAGCGGCCCGAACGGTGTCTTCATCGTGAAACAGCCGCATCACCTGGTTCAGCGGACAGTCGGCTGGTTCGATCACAAACAAAAAACCGTCTGGTTTCAGAACGCGCCGAACTTCAGAGAATACGCCTGAAAAATGTTCGGCGGGAACATGATGCAGCGAATAGGCGAAAAATACTCCGTCGACCGTGTGGTCCGCTGCAGGCAAAAGTTCCGCGCCGGCCTCGACAAACTCAAGGTTTTCAAGTGGCTCCATCGCGCGATTGAGCCTGGCCTGAACCGGATCGGGATCGATGGCGAGGACCCGGGCTCCATGCTCAACCAGCGGGCGGGTAAACGTCATGTCGCCACAGCCAGCGTCAATCACAAAGCTGTCCTGCAGCGTGATGCACTGGTTGATGACTTCGATATTGGTTTTGCAACCGAGGTCCTGGGGAAAAATAACGCGCTCCCGATCATTACAAAATGGATTCAGCCGGAGGTGCCGATTCTCGCTGACGGTTGAGCTCCGGACCAGTCCGGGTCCGGGACTGAATCGAACACATACCAGCATCGATCCGCAGAGGCCGGAGACCCCTATATTCTGGTGTCACGCTTTCCGCCGGCGGCCAAAAAACAGCCAGTCTGTGTTGTTTTCATGGATCAATCCGTTCCAGGCTGTCACCTGTTCGACTGCGACATCATCAAAGACATCCTGCATGACAGCCAACAGCGGTGAGTCTTCCGCGTACGACCAGATGCCCAACACGCCACCCGGGGCGAGATGCTCTCCTGCGGCCTGCATTCCTGCCCTCGAGTAGAATTCGTTACTCTGCTCTCCCAGGACATCTTCGGGTGAGTGATCCACGTCTATGATGACCAGATCAAAGGTTTCGGCCGCAGGACCATTCAGCCTCGAATAAATGTCACCGCCAGAAATTTTCAGCCGCGAGTCCTGATTCAAAACGGCCGAAAGGGGAATCAGTCCATTGCGAGTCCAGCCGATCACTTCGGGAAGAAATTCAACGACCTCCACGAATCCAACTCGCTCGGACTTCAAGGCTTCCGCTGCAGTGTATCCCAGCCCCAGTCCACCGACCAAAACCCGGATGTCGCCTGGCGGCCTCTCCCAAAAGTCACCGATTCGGTCCATCCCCCGATTCGCCAGCGCCCGCTCGGACTCCGTCAGAAAACTGCTCATCAGAAATTCGTGGTTCAACGTGACTTCGGTGATGATGGTCCCGGGGTGTGACGATATCTCCCGACGTCGCAAACAGAGGATGCCAAGTGGGGTTGTCTGGTAGTCGAGAAACTCAATCAGCATCCGGGCCTTTCAAAAAATCCTGTATGACGGATCAAAATCAGTCCGCAGCGACCCAATCGTACCACAGCAGGCAACGGTACACGCTGTTCCGGTTGCCATACGAAAGGACAACCACACTACCAGTCAGCATCGAAAACCCAGTCAGCATCGAAATCCGTGAGTGATTCCCGCCAGGCGGCAATGGGGCCCCGGGTGTCACGATATTTCCGGCGATTCAATTCCAGCGGGCTTTTCGGCCCATAGTCAGCAATAATGCCGTCCAGACGCCAAACAGCGTTCCGGCCAACAATGGAGGAAAACCCGCGACCCAGAGCGCAATCCGGGGGTGGCCCAAATACCAGAATCCGAAACTGAAAACGATCAGCGCAGCGACCACCACCAGCACCCGGAAAATAGTCGACCCTGGTTGTCGGTTGTTTGCGGAGTACTGAGAAATCTGGCCTGCCAACCAGAACAGGGCCGCTCCATCCACCAGCCACGCCAGAATCAGCAGACCGTTTGTCAACTCTGCCGTCCACCAGCCTGGTGCCGCCGCCGTCATTGCGACGTCACTCGCTGGACGGGCAAGCAGTATGCCCAGTCCCCACAGCGCGGCCCACACCGCACCCGAGACGAGGCTGATGACCCACAGTTTTCCCGGCGTCATTCGGTAACCCCACGGAACCATCCATCCCGCGACCCGGTTGCGCCACGAAATTTCACCTACCCGCAAACTGCGCAACGTCATCGCACCCGCCACCGTCACGCAGACAGAAAAAACCAGCGCGATCGTTCCAGCCCACAGCGGACCGACAGCCCGGCAAATAACCCAGCCCGCGATCAACGGAATCAGAATTCGCACAATCGACATCATTCCGTCGCTGACCCAATGCAGGTGGTGTTGTGGCAGTCACTTCTCTGGCCAGTACCGACACACCGGGACCAGAACAGAACATCATCGTAACCTGATTGTCCATTTCGTTCCCACTGGTCGCGATCTGGTTTTTCTGTCGTCTGAAGGAATCTGGTGCCTGCCCAAAGGAGGTCTGACCCTCTCTGTCTTTCCAGGAGTCTGCCCGGTTCTGCCCCCGTCTGGGACAGGCTATCAATGAAGATGAACGAAACAGCCCGCTTGAGTCACCTTGCAAAAAAAGGCTGCGATACGTGCCCGCTTGCCTAAATTCACAACGCAATTCCTCACGAGTGACGACGGCGGCGGGGCCATCCGGCCACGAAGGCCAGCATCACGATCAGCATTGCTGCTGCGGGCTCTGGCACGGCCGTAATCACCAGGTCATTCCCGTTTCCGCCGAAATAGTTGACAGAGAACTGCTGATTGCCAGCCCACAGGCTGCCTCCCTGATCCAGCCCGGAAAAATGTCCCTGCAAAAGGTTCTCACCCCGGTTCTCAATCAACATAAAGCTGTTGCCGAATGCCGGACTGAATCCGTCGAACAGTGACAGGGACAGCTGTCCATTCAGCCAGGCGTCACCCAGAACCGTGAGTTGATCGTAGTCGCCCCCGGCCAGCAAACCGCCGATTTCCATTTCCAGCAGGGCCAATTCGCCAAAAAAGACGTCGCCCTCGAACAGCACATCGGCGGGACTGTTCCCCGGTTTAAGGTCCCCTTCGAAAAAGACGGAACCCAGTCCGGTGTAGGGAGCAGCACCCGTTACCGAACCCTGGAAGACCGTGCTGCTGCCTTCCGCCGTACGAATCTCCTGGCCATTGTGCTCCACATCATCCCAGAACGTTGTCGTGGAATGGCCACTCGTATTGAATCGGCCCTCCACAACATTTCGCACGTCGCCATGAATGTCCATCGCGCCACCGCTGACTGCGACCGTGCCATGATTGAAGAACCCCTGACCGCCTGGTGCCTCCATCGAGGTGCCAAGGACTCCGTGGCCGACGATCAACGAACCCGCTTCATTGTCAATCACGCCGACTATGTCCAGTCGCCCACCTGCAAGCTGGATCTGGCCGGCATTGGTGCTGGTCGTTGAGGCGTTGTCATTGACCAGATAATCACCGGCATTGACGGCGACGATGCCATGGTTGACCAACTGGTGCTGCAGCCGTCCATGCCCCGTCAACAGTCCGTTGTTCGTGAACATTCCGCCGGATGTTTGGGCCGCAGCGCTGTCCATTTGAATGTGACCGTTGTTGATCACGCCGCCGGCGAAGCTGGCCTGTCCGAGGTTCTGCAGAACAAAGGTTCCCTGAACGTCATTGAGAAACTGGCCGCTCATGTTGACACTCCCTTTGTTGACAACCGTGGCTCCCACATTCGTAAAGTTCGTTCCGGTGACCTGGCCTCCGTCGACTGCAAAATGGGTCGTGCCCACAATCAAAGTCGTGCCTTCGTAGCCTTCGAGAAACTGGCCATTCCCCAGGGCGTGCCCTGAACCCACCAGTGTGTTCAGCAGGCTGTTGTTGAAAACGGTGTTCTGGGTGAACTGAACGGTTCCGCTGTTCCAGTTGAAAGTTCCACCCAGATCATTCAGGCTTCCCATGCTCAGTCTCCCACCATTCAGGTTGACCGCGCCCTGGGACCAGATCGACATCTGGTTGCCTATGGTCGCTGATGTGGACGAATGGATATTCAAAACTCCGACACCGCCATCCGTTCCGGCCTGGCCGCCGACAAACGCATTTTGCGAAACATCCAGAGAGGAATTGAGTCCGGTCAACGTGATCGTTCCCGTCGCGCCAAAGTCCCGGCCAAGGTTCAAATGCCTGGCAGTGACTTTTCCGCCATTCTGGACTCCCAGAGTTCCTGAACCGGAGCCACCGACATCCAGTGTCTCCGTTGTGTTCCATTGAGAACCGGCATTGCGCACCAGCGCAGATCCCGACCCATTGGCCCAAAGACCAATGCCGCTGTTCGAAACATGAACCACTCCGCCCTGCCGGACATCGAGCGTGGCATTGCCATTGATGCCAACCTGTAACGAACCGTTGCTCGCTCCGTTCAAATTACTGTTGGAACCGGAGATCACCAGATTCCCGGTGGATCCGGCCGCGAATCCCATGCGAACCAGGGCATCGTTGCCCAGGTTCAGCGCCGCACCGCCGTCGACGGTAACGGACCCGTACCCGCTGTCGCCCAGAAACAGAATGTCGCCAATGGCCCAGTGCGACCCGTTGCCCGTGACGGCTGTTGTGCCCTGACCATCCGGCGCGGACCCAAATGAAACAGAGTCACTGACCATGCTGCCTCCATCAGAAATTGTCAAAGATCCTTTGCCGCTTTGACCAAGCACAAAAATTCCGGCCCCAGTATTGTTCCACTGGGAGCTGGCACCGAAAATCGTGACAATGCCTTCGCCACCCGTGCTGACACCCAGGCGTCCTCCGTTGGAGTTCACCTGCCCGCCATCAAGAATGTCCAGACTGGCAGTTTGCTGCCAGCCGACATCCAAACCGCCGGCTGAGGCCCACAGGGAACCCGAACCGCCGATGGTGGCACTCGATCCGGCCGGGCCTACGCCGACTCGTCCATCACCGGAGTAGACTTGCGAGCCGCCAGCGACACTCAGCGTACCCACGCCCCCGTTGCCGATCACCAATAACCCGTTGCTGTTCAACACGCTGCCCGCATCCAGCGAAATCGAACCGCTGCCATTGTTTCCTACCAGACTGGTTGAGGTTCCGAAAATATCAACCAGGCTGCCTGCTCCGTTCACTGTCAGAGTCCCCACTCCCGAGGCGGCCTCTCCCAGTTTCAGCCGGTGCACGGTCAGGCTTCCGCCACCACTTACCGTAGCCGCCCCGGAACCTGCGTTGCCAATCGTCAGCGCGCTGGTGCCTGCTGACAGAAGCTGCGATCCATTTCCGCTGATATTCAATGCTCCGACACTACCGGCGGAATCGCCGATTTGGATCGTGCTCCCCGAGTTGGTAACCTTGGCTCCACTCAGAACATTCAAAGTTCCCTTGCCGCCCGAGAATCCGACCGACGTCAAATCGTTTCCCAGCAGCAATTCGCTGCCGGTCCCGGTCACCGTAATCTTGTTGTCGAGAGCGGATGAAACGCCCAGATACAGGGAATCCGTTACCTTCGTCGTGCCATGGTTGGAAATGTTCAGGATTCCCAGCGATCCCGTACCATCCCCCACGGTCATGACATTGGTAGCTGTCAGCGAAGCATTGAATCCTGACACACTCGCATTGCCGAACCCACCGCCGGTGCCAATCAAAATGTTGTTCGACTTCAGCGACGCTTTCTCCAGCGTGCCAATGGTGGAGATATTCAGGTTTCCTGTTCCCGCCTGACCCAAGGTGAAATTTCCGCTGGCCCA
>JBGSVU010000284.1:0-6816 GCA_041752775.1 Pirellulaceae bacterium
CCGGTTCTGCCGCGGGGCTGGTTTCGTATTCGGGCAATTCCGCTTGGGTACGGCGATGAGGATCAAACGCGACCGCGCCCAGCGCTTCCACAACCGCAGCGACGTCACTTTCGGACATTTCGGCAAACAGCGGCAGCGACAGAATCTGCGTCCAGACCCTGTCCGCCTGTTCGCATCCTTTACCGCTCGCCGGCAAATTTGCCGCGTACCACGAGTGCAGATAGACCGGACGGTAATGAACGTTGGCCGCAAAACCGCGCTGCCGCAGTCCCGCATGAAAATCATCCCGCGTGCAATTGACCCGCGCATCGTCCAGCCGCACGACATACAGATGCCGCGCGTGATCATTCTGCGACAGGTTTTTCAGGGGGCGGACCCAGTCCAGCCCGGACAGCATCCGGTCGTAACATCCGGCCAGTTCGATTCGCCGGTTGCGACGCGTCTCGATCCGTTGCATTTGCGAAGCGCCGAGGGCGGCGTGCAAATCCGACATGCGGTAGTTGAAACCAGGTTGCGGCATGTCATAAAAGTGGACACCGGCCCGGTCCCGTTCCCGAAAACTGGTGGTGATTCCGTGATTGCGAAAACACTGCATGCGACTGGCCAGAAGGGCATCATCCGTCACGACCATGCCGCCTTCGGCACTCGTCACCGGTTTGACCGGATGAAAACTGAAACAGGTCAAATCAGCCAGCTGGCCAACCCGCACGCCATTCTGGGCCGCTCCGAGTGAATGACAGGCGTCGGCCACCAGCGGCAGTCCGTGCCGCGCCGTGACAGCGCGCAGGCGGTGATAGTCTGCCGGTTGTCCGCCAAAATCCACCGTGACAACAGCGCGCGTTCGCGCCGTGATTTTCCGTTCGACATCCGCGACATCGACCAGCAGAGTTTCCGGATCGACGTCGGCGAAAACCGGAGTCCCGCCGCAGTAGACCACCGCGTTGGCGGTGGCCACAAAAGTAATGGCCGGCACGATGACTTCATCACCCGGCCCGATTCCAGTCGCATGCATCGCTGCGTGCAGGGCGGCAGTGCCACTGGAAACCGCCACACCCCGCGCGGCACCGGTGTAGTCACAAACCGCCTGTTCGAACCGCTCTACGGCTGGACCGGTCGTCAACCAGTCGGACTGCAGGGCGTCGACCACGGCCTGAATGTCGTCTGTTTCGATTTTTTGTCGGGAGTAGGGTAACATCGTTTTTTACGCAGCGCGGATTTTGCTCCCCGAACCGGATTCGGCAGGATGTTCCAGGTCACTGATCAGCTGGCGCAGGTCCTCCACGCTCAACCAGTCCGTGTTCGTGTCACTGGAATAGCTGTAGCCGGCTGGGCAGGGATAGCCGGTCGCCGGATAGTCGGGTGAATCGCTGGTCCAGCTGCGAATGGCTGGCTGGATGATCAGATGACTGTCGAATTGCAGCGTCAGGCGCGATTCGTCTTCGGGAATCATGCACTCGTGCATTTTCTCGCCAGGCCGGATACCGGTGATTTCAATCCTGCATTCCGGAGCCACCGCACGGGCCAGATCCATCACCGTTGTACTGGGAATTCGCGGCACAAAGATCTCGCCACCCCGCATCCACTCAAACGCTGTCATCACCAGCTCGACACCCTGCGGCAGGGTGATGATGAAACGGGTCATTTCCGGGTCGGTGATTGTCAGCCGGCCGGACTGCTGCTGTTGCTGGAACAGCGGGACCACCGATCCGTTGGATCCCAGCACGTTACCGTAACGCACGACGGCGAATCGCGTCCCGTCGGCGCCGCCCAGCGAGTTGGCAGCCACAAACAGTTTGTCGCTGCAGAGTTTGGTGGCTCCATACAGGTTGACCGGACTGGCGGCCTTGTCAGTCGACAGTGCGATCACCTTTTTCACGCCCGTTTCCAGCGCTGCATTGATCACATTTTCGGCGCCATTGATATTGGTGCGAATGCATTCCTGCGGATTGTATTCGGCCATATCGACATGTTTCATCGCCGCCGCGTGGATGACATAGTCGATTCCGCGCATGGCCAGTTTCAGACGCTGCGCGTCACGCACGTCGCCAATCATCCAGCGAATCTGGGGGAACTGGTCGCGCGGAAAAACTTCGCGCTGCAGTCGCACGTGTTTTTGCTCGTCCCGACTGAAAATGACCAGGCGCCGCACACCCATGCGGAGCAGCGTCGCCGCGCAGCACTGGCCAAACGATCCGGTTCCACCGGTAATCAGGAAAGTCGCATTCCTTGCTGGAAACATCCCTGTTCCTCTGTACGGCACATGTACGATGGAAGTCCCCTGTCCGCCGCAACATTTCGAAAATACGTGGTCTTCCTCGCCGGTCGCAGGATATCCCGAGTCCGTGGAACGCTCTCGTCCGTCGAAAAAAAATCGAACGGGGACGATGGGGCTGTCCTGGGGGACAAAGTCTTCAGACGCGCGCCAATCTATCTGCCCTGGGTGCTTTCAACAATACGAAACCCCGACGGGGAACTGCTGGCAATCTCACGCCAGCAGATGACCCCAACCCATCCAGCAAATGTCCCAACCCATCCAGCAAATGTCCCAACCCATCCAGCCGCGAACGCGGCGACAGCAAATAGCTGCGGGTGTCAACCGGCAGAAAAGCAGGCGTCCCGGGCCATCCAGCCGCGAACGCGGCGACAACAAATAGCTGCGGGTGCCAACCCGCAGAAAAGCAAGCATCCCAACCCATCCAGCCGCGAACGCGGCGACAGCAAATAGCTGCGGGTGTCAACCCGCAGAAAAGCAAGCACCCCAACCCATCCAGCCGCGAACGCGGCGACAGCAAATAGATGCGGGTACAAATCCGCCGAAAGTCAAGCGTTCCAAACCACCTAACGTGTCCCGTCTCGCATGTGTCCTGCGTTGCCAGGTGATTGACCTGGCCAGACTGGCATGCCAAGCTGGAAAGGACTGTCGCAGCCTGGTGCAGGCTCGCTTATGCAGCGCAGCTGTGCCGCTTGTTTTGGACCATCAGTCTTTTCAAGTCTGCGAAAATGTCTGAAAAAACCCCTTATACTCCACCCGTTTCAACGGAAACCGGAACCGATCACAGTCTGGAAATGCCCGAGCCAGTCGCGATTCCGGTGACACTGCCATTTCCATATTACGTCTCAATCGTTCAGTTTTCGCTCAGGATACTGGGGTTATTTCTCATTGTGTTCGGTGCCGCAAGATTATTGGAGATGATGTGCGTCGCTTTCTACCAGATGCAGATCCTGAAAATCGATTTTGAACCGGTCATGTTGCTCCAGCAGGGAGTCATTTCCAGTTGCAGCGAGTTTGCTGCCGGACTGTATTTGCTGTTTGGCGGGCGTTGGGTAATAGAAAAGCTCTTTTTGCCGGTGCGGAAACGTGCCGGGCCGGAATAGTCGAATTGCGCATTTCCACCAGGTTTTTATCGCACACCAGGTGGTTGGCAAGGTGTGCAGCCGCAAACCCTTTTTCCCAATTTCCAAACCCCGATCCGTCTCTAGTTCACCGGACCGAAAGTCCCGGCCCGCCAGGTTGCGATCTCGTCGATGCCGTCACCGTCCCAGTCGCCGACGACCGGTGTATCCGTCGCCTCGCCAAACTGGATCGTCAAGTCACCTTGCCCCATCCGGTTATCGCCATCGGAATCGATGATCCAGGTACCGCCACGGAAGACTGCGATTTCTTCGATGCCATCGCCATTGAAATCGCCAACCAGCGGAATGTCTCCGGCGCGGCCAAAGGTCGCATAGGTGTCCTGGTTGTCGAAGCGGCCATCCCCGTTCACATCCAGTTTCCACTGACCGTTGTCGAACGTTCCGATCGAGCGAATTCCGTTTCCATTCCAGTCCCCGGTCACGGGAACATGGCGATATTCGTCGATGCCAAAAACGTGATCGACCAGGTCCGCCCGCTGCTGGCCATATGCGGTCAGCTTCATGAAGCGCGCCCCGCTGGTACTGTCGGCCACCATCGGTGGAACGTTTTTCGGCTTGGTCATCGGACGGTTTTCCGGATTCGGCAAACCGGGCTCGCTGGCGATTGCTTCGGCATCGCGTTCCCATGCTGGTCCGTAAATTCCAATATCGTCTTTTCCGTCTCCGTCCCAGTCACCAACCACAGGTGTGTCGTCGGCATCTCCCAGGCGGGCCATCAGGTCGTCCCGGTCCCACGTTCCGCTGCGGTTGATGTCGATCATCCAGTAGCCTTCATGGAAAATCGCGATCTCGTCGATCCCGTCGCCATCGAAGTCGCCTGCCAGGGGAATTCCGCCGAACATCCCCAGGTCGCTGCCCCGGTCGAATTCATTGGCCACGCCATCGCGCGTCGTTGCGAAGTGCCACTGGCCATCGTTCATTTCAAAACGGTCCCAGTCGTTGTTGCTCAACCAGGCGGCCTGCAACCACTGGGGTCCGTTGGCGTCGACTTCGCCAACCGCCCGGGGCTGGCCGGCGTTGACCACGCTCAGGTGCCAGGCGAACGGTTCCTGCGGCTGGGCGGCTGCCTGGAAACCGATTCCCGAAGCCGTTCCGATCATTCTCGTAAAAGCACCAGGCATCGATCCGGCCAGGCCCGGCAATCCACCCAGCGGAGCGTTCGGCGTCAAAGGATTGCCGAAAGTCAGCGGGGGATCGAGCGGCGGGAAAACTACCCGCGGCGGGTCGCCAGGCGGAAGCAGGGTTTCCACGCGGACCTCGGTAAAGTTGTTCTGGACCGAGATCCCTCCGCCCGCAACCGAAATGTTGACCACGCTGTCCATCAGCTGGCCGACGCTGAATCTCGAAAGCAGCGTTTGCGGAGCCGTCGTTGCCACTGTCGCCGAATTGTAAGTCGTTCCGGTCGTTGATCCGGCGATTTCGTTGGCATCCACGTATCCGTCGGGCTGTACCTGCAGGACAATGTAATTGCCGGCCTGCAACCCGGTGAAACTGTATTGCCCATTGGCATCCGTCGTGACCCACACCCCGCCATTGGGATCAGTCAGATGGTTGTAGATACCCGGCATGACTTCGGACAGCGTCACGGCGCGGGGCGCCACCGATACGGTATCCGGATCGATGTACCAGAACAGCTGCATCCGGACTCCTGAAATCGGCGTGTCCGTTCCGGCCTGGTAAATTCCGTCTCGCAAATCGCGGTAGTCGGCCGGCGCTATTCCGTCCTGGGTCTGGAATGCGGGGCCGTCCTCCCAGACGCGACCATGAATTTCTGCCGGGATCGCTTCGCAGAAATTGTACTGTTCCAGCTGCATCCCCGAAGTGATCGTAATGTTGGCGATCAGATTGGTCGTCGCGGTTCCTGTTCCCCGAATATTGTCCTGGCGGGTACCAACCTGTTGTCCCGCGGTGAAATGCGAATCTGGCTGGACTTGTCGAACGCTGTAGCTGCCTGGCATCAGGCCATCGAAGGAGTAGCCGCCATCGGCACCGGTCTGCGTCGTCGCCAGGACGTTGCCACTCGCGTCCAGCAGCTGGATGGTGACGTTCGCCAGCGGCTGGTCGCCCCGGCTCGCGTCAAAAATGCAGTTTCCGTCCGCATCGACATGGGTGTATCCGGAGATCGAAGCAAGCCGGAGCTCACCGAAATCGTAATCCACCGCCCGCTGTCCGCCCTTGAGCGTGATGGCACAGAGGTTGTCGTTGGAGCCCGACCCCACGTGCGTTCCATTGACGGTTCCCACCGAATCGATACCGTCGACGTAGCCGGAGGGCTGGAATTCCCTGACACAATACTCGCCGGGCAGGAGGTCCTTGAAGCAGTAGTCGCCTTTGGAATCCGTGAACTGTTCGGCAAGGATATTTCCCGCGGCGTCGGTCAGGACCACGCGTGTTCCGGAGATCCCTTCCTCGCCGGCATCCTGGCGGCCGTTGTTGTTGCGGTCGTGATAAACGGTGCCGCACAGTTCCGCCGGAATGTGTTCGCAGAAATCAAAACGCGTGGCGACGTCACCGGCCTGGACCGTGATACCGGTGATCCGGTCGTTCGCGGCGATCCCGCGGGTCTGGGTGCCGACTTTGCCTGCAAACTCGCCGCCATCGAGATAGCCCGCCGGCTGCAGTTCGCGAACGGTGTATTCGCCGGGAACGAGGTTGTTGAAAATATAATTGCCACTGGCATCGGTTGTGGTCCGCCCGACTTCGACTCCCTGCAAGTTGGTCAGAACCAGCGTGACTCCGGCAATCGGTGTGTCGCCCTGCCCCGGCTGGAAAACGCAGTCACCGTCGGCGTCGGCAAAAACCCGACCCGACAACGAAGCCGGTTCCATTTCACAGAAGTCGTAACGGGTTGCGGCCTGGTCGCTGACCAGGGTGATCCCTCCGAACCGGTCGTTGCTGACGATCGTTCCCCGCGACTGGCCATCGACGGTGCCGAGCGAGTCGGCTGCGTCGAGGTAAGCGTTCGGCTGGACTTCGACGACGGAATACGTCCCGGCTTTCAGGCCGGTGAATTCGTAGAACCCCTCGGCATTGGTCTGGGTGGATCCCACGACGGTTCCGCTGTTGTCCAGCAACTGAAGCGTCACACCGGCAATGCCGCGATACTCCGGGCTGGTCGGATCGACACAGTTGCCTTCGGGCGTCGTCAGGCTGACATAACCGCTGATCGAGTTCGGTTTCAGTTCGCCGAAGTTGTAGTTGATGCCGTTGTCACCGGCGCACAGTTCGACCTGGTTGAAACGGTCGTTCGTTTTGGTCCCAACGGTTGTTGCGGCGATCGTCCCGACGGCGTCCTTGCCGTCCAGATAATTCACCAGGGGATTCGATCCGGCCGGATAGTTGTTGATTTCGACGACTTCGTAAATTCCGGGTGGCAGGCTGTCGACCGACCATGAACCGTCT
>JBGSVU010000285.1:0-8605 GCA_041752775.1 Pirellulaceae bacterium
TGGGCATCAAAATTTACAAACCGACTTCGGCAGGGCGCCGCAACGCAAGCGTTAGCGACTTTGCCGAGCTGACCAAAGGCGCACGGCCGGAAAAGAGACTGTTGCTGCCCAAGCGGAAGAAGGGCGGCCGCAACAACCAGGGCGTAATCACGGCCCGTCATCGCGGCGGTGGTCACAAGCAGATGTTCCGGATCATCGATTTCCGCCGCACCAAGGATTCGGTGCCGGCTGTGGTGGATTCGATTCAGTACGATCCCAATCGCACTGGCCGAATTGCCCTGCTGAAATTTTCCGATGGCGAAAAAAGGTACATTTTGGCTCCGGACGGCCTGAAAGCCGGTGACAGGATCATGAATGGCCCGGACGCTCCGCCGTCGCTCGGTAACTGCATGCCACTGAAAAACATGCCCGTCGGAACGGTGATTCACAATATCGAATTGCGACCCGGCCAGGGTGGAGAGTTGTGCCGCAGTGCCGGGACGAATGCCACCCTGATGGCCCGGGAAAGCGAGTGGGCCCAGATCTCACTGCCCAGCGGTGAAATTCGCCGTATTTCCTCCAACTGCCGGGCATCGATTGGCAAGGTCAGCAATCCCGATCACATGAACGTGGTGCTGGGAAAGGCTGGTCGCAGTCGCTGGATGGGCCGTCGCCCACACGTTCGCGGAACGGCCATGAACCCAATCGATCACCCGCACGGTGGTGGCGAAGGCCGCACCAAGGGCGGTCGGCACCCGGTCAGCCCGCAGGGCAAACCGGCCAAGGGTGGATCAACCCGCCAGCGCAGCAAATTTTCCAACAACGCAATTGTTCGTCGCCGGCGTTCCCGCCGCTACGGCCAGTTGAAACTGAAATAAACCCAGCCAACCCACCAGCCAGACATGAGCAGATCACAGAAAAAAGGCCCGTTCGTCAGCGACAAGCTGTATCGCAAGATCCAGAAGCTGGAAGCGGCGGGATTGAAAGAGCCAGTGAAAACCTGGGCGCGGTCGTGCACCGTCCTGCCCGAGTTTGTGGGTCACACGTTTATGGTTCACAACGGCAAGCAGCACATCAAGGTTTTTTGCACCGAGGAAATGGTTGGTCACAAACTGGGCGAGTTCGCTCCCACCCGGACATTCCGCGGACACTCAGGCAGCAAGCGCTAGTCGCGGGATGTTTTTCAGCCCGCGGTTCCACGCGTTGACAGTGAACAGAACCAGGTAGTCCCAAGCGTTACAACAGCCAAAGCAGCGGTCCATGAGTCACACAGCAGAACATCGCAGAGCACAAATCAGCGCCCAGAAGGTCCGCCTCGTGGCTGACCTGGTTCGGGGCAAGTTTGTTGACCACGCACTCGACATTTTGAAGTACCAGCCCCAGCGTGGCGCCCGCCTGCTGGAAAAAGTCATCCTCAGTGCCGCGGCCAACGCACAGGATCCGGACCAGAACAAGGGCAAGTCGGCGAACCTGCGGGAGCTGTACCTCTCGGGAGTCGTGATCGATGCCGGGCCGATGTTCAAACGGATTCGCCCCCGCTCCCGCGGTCAGGCGTTCATGATCAAAAAGCGTTCGTGTCACATCAAGGTCGAAGTCAAACAGGCGTAGTACTCAGGAAAATGCAGGCCCGGAGCTTGTCGCCACCAGGCGGGACTGTTCCGGACCAGGTTAACGGGAATCAAAGATGGGTCAAAAAGTAAATCCAGTCAGTTACAGGACTGGGGTCATGATGGGCTGGAAAAGCCGCTGGTATGCCCCCAAGGAAGAATTTGCGCAGCTGTTGCTGGAAGACCGCAAGGTCCGCGATTTCATCAAGAACCATCCGGCGCGGAAATACTCGGCGGCGGGAATTGACCGGATCGAAATTGAGCGGACGCGTGATGAAGTCAAGGTCATCCTGTTCGTCGCCCGTCCCGGTTTGATCATTGGAAAGAAAGGCCAGGAAGTCGAGTTGCTGCAGACCGAGTTGCAGAACCTGACCGGGCGACGCATCAATCTGAAAATTGAAGAAGTCGGCCGGCCTGATATTCAGGCTCAACTGGTGGCAGAGAAAATTGCCGAACAACTGGCCAAGCGTTCGAGTTTTCGGCGAACCATGAAACGGGCCGCCGAAGAATCGATGGACGCCGGGGCCAAAGGAATCAAAATCCAGCTGGCCGGACGACTGGGTGGAGCCGAAATGGCCCGCCGCGAGAAACAGACGGTCGGAGCGATGCCGTTGAGCACGCTGCGGGCGAAAATTGACTATGGGTTTACCGAAGCCGTAACGCCGCAAGGCAATATCGGTGTTCAGGTGTGGGTCAACCAGGGTACTTACGGAGACGAGAACAATGGCGATGATGCCCAAGCGGGTCAAGCATCGAAAGGTCCAAAGAGGTCGTATAAAAGGTAATGCGACCCGTGGGAATCGCGTCGTTTACGGCGAGTTCGGGTTGCAGGCACTGGAAGGCGGCTGGATCAAGGCACAGACCATCGAAGCGGGACGTATTGCCGGACAGCAGTACATCCGCGGCGAAGGCCGGTTGTACATTCGCATGTTTCCACACAAGTCGATTACCAGTCGACCGCTGGAAACACGCATGGGTAAAGGCAAGGGCGAACCGGCTTTCTGGGTCGCCACGGTCCGCCCCGGCAGTATTCTGTACGAATTGGCCGGTGTGTCCGAGGCCCAGGCGAAACTGTGTTTCGCACGCCTCGCGCACAAAATGCCCCTGCGGGTGCGCATGGTCAAACGGAAGAGCCACGCCTAGAAATTTGGAACCGGGAATTTGGAAACGGGCTTTGCGGCGACACCAACACGGCAAGACCCGTTGGCGCAGCAAACCAGAACAGGCCCCAGCCGGCCACAAACCATCAGACAGGGTTTATAAATGAAAGATCGCGAGAACCAGGCCACCAATCTTCGCCAGATGAGCGACGAGCAGCTGGCGGCGACTTTGCGCGAAGCTTGTCAGACGCTGTTTCGCATGCGAATGCTGAAACAGTCCGACCGGTTGGACGTTCCAACAGAAATGAAACGCAACCGGCGACTGATCGCCCGTGTGAAAACGATTCAGGGCGAACGCCAGCGCAAGGCCGCAACGCAAACCGCCTGATTTCCCCCTTCACGCAAACAACTGATTTCACGATACGAGACACAGGACTTTTCGCTGACAGCGAGTCGAACCAATGCCCAAACGAGAATTGATCGGAACCGTAACCAGCGACAAGATGACGAAGACCCGTGTGGTCGAGATTCCCCGCAAGGTGCGGCATCCGAAATACGGCAAATACGTTCATCAGCGGACGGTGTGTTACGTCCACGATGAAAAAAATGAATCCAGCCTGGGCGACCAGGTCCGGATTACCGAATCGCGTCCCATGTCGCGGACCAAACGCTGGTTGATGGTCGAAGTTGTCAAACGGGCGGACTCGATCGACATTGCAGCCGCCCGGACCACGGTGGCTGATGAGGTGACCGGTGTGGCTGCCGCCGAAGGTTCGGCGCCAGAGTAACCCGGACCAGAAGCCTGTGTATTTTTTCGATCCGGTCGCGGTGGCCGGTTCGGTGTCAGACAGAACCATTTTTTTGACCGGCCCGGTTTGGGCCATTTGTTTCCGGAAGTATCCGTCCATGATTCAGCAGGAAAGCCGACTTCAGGTCGCAGACAACACAGGCGCACGTGAAATCATGTGCATCAAGGTATTGGGTGGTTCCCGCCGCCGGTTTGCCTATGTCGGCGACGTGATCATTTGCAGCGTCAAGAGCGTGATCCCGGGGAGTGAAGTCAAGAAAAAGTCGATTGTGCGGGCGGTGATCGTGCGGACCCGCAAGAGCACCCGCCGGGAAGACGGCAGTTACATCCGCTTTGACAGCAATGCCGCGGTATTGATCGACAAGGACAACAACCCGCGTGGCACCCGCATTTTTGGCGCCGTCGCCCGGGAGTTGCGCAACAAGAAATTCATGAAGATCGTCAGCCTGGCCAACGAAGTCATTTGACCCGTCGCCCGGCCGACAGCCTGGTGACCCGATGGTCCGGCTGAATCCAGTCCCCAATATTCCGAACGCAAACGATTTCCGGCAAGAACCATGAAAGCCCGCTTACATCAACTTTACGAAGACCAGATCCGGGGTGAACTGGCTGGCAAACTGGGCCGCACGAATCCGATGGATTTGCCGCGATTGTCCAAGGTCGTTATCAACATGGGCGTTGGCGAGGCGATCTCGGACAAGAAGTTCCTGGAAGACTCGGTCGCTGCCCTGACCCTGATCGCCGGACAGAAAGCGGTCGTGACCAAAGCCCGCAAGTCGGTTGCGAACTTCAAGTTGCGTGAAGGCGTCGGGATTGGCTGCAAGGTCACCCTGCGTGGCAAGCGGATGTATGAGTTCGTCGACCGCCTGTTGACGCTGGTATTGCCTCGCGTGCGTGACTTTCGCGGGGTCAGCCCGACGGCTTTTGATGGACATGGAAATTACAGTCTGGGATTGACCGAATATCTGGTTTTCCCGGAATTGAACCCGGACAAATTCACCCGCTCGCAGGGGATGAACATCGTCTTTGTCACAACAACCGACAAGAATGATGAAGCCCGTGAGTTGCTGCGAATGTTTGGCATGCCGTTTCGCGACAGTTCCAAAACTGCCGGTGCGGCCTGATTATTTTTTAACTTTTTCCTGCAAGGTCAGGTTGTGGCAAAGACATCAAAGATCGCCAAGGCGAACCGGGTACCCAAGTACTCCTCCCGTCAGGAGCACCGCTGCAAAATGTGCGGACGGCCCCGCGCTGTGTATCGCAAATTCGGCATCTGCCGGATCTGCTTTCGCAAACTTGCTGACCAGGGGTTGATCCCGGGGGTCCGCAAGTCGAGTTGGTAGTGCCGCAGTTTTCGTTGTGTGTACGCTTGACTGAGTACTCATGTTTGTTTGTGCAGAAATCGCCAGTCCAGAGTTAGCCCATAGAGTGGTTGGGGGAATTTACAGATTATGATGACAGACCCGATTGCCGATATGCTTACCCGCATCCGGAACGCCGTGGGCGTGGAGCGGTCTCACGTCGATATCCCGGTTTCGAAAGTGAAAAAGGGAGTCGCCGATGTATTGAAGCGCGAGGGCTACATCTGGGACTGGGCCGAGATCGAAGACAAACCGGTCGGACAGTTGCGGATCGAGCTGAAATACGGCCCGGCCGGCGAACAGGTGATCCGGCACGTCAAACGGGTCAGCAAACCCGGTTGCCGGGTCTATCGCGAGGCCCGCAACCTGCGCCCCGTGCTGAACGGACTGGGGATTTCCGTGGTCAGTACCAGCCAGGGCGTGATGAGCGATCGCGAAGCGCGAAAAAATAAAGTGGGTGGCGAAGTCCTCTGCGAAATCTGGTAACCCGGTTTGGCGGGGTGCCTGGCAGGTCTCTCAGGGATCCGCCAGTCGGGAAGACCCGCCAGTCGAAGGCCCAGTCCATTGGTGGTTTCAACAGAACATTGCTCCGGCCCGGTCCGGGCAGACTTAATCAGGCAAACAGAATCATGTCCCGAATTGGCAAACAACCCGTCGCGATCCCGGCCGGAATCAAGGTTTCCGTCGCCGGCAACAGGGTCACTACCGAAGGCCCCAAAGGGAAACTGGATTTTGAGTTCCGTCAGGTGATCAAAGTCGCCGTCGAGGACAACGAAGTCGTCGTCACGCGTACGGTGGAAGAACGGGAAGCCCGGGCGCTGCACGGGTTGACGCGTGCGGTCATCGCCAACATGGTCCATGGCGTCAAGGATGGCTACGAAAAGAAGCTGGAATTGCAGGGGGTCGGCTACGTCGCGACCCTGGCCGGCGACAAACTGTCGTTGCGGGTCGGCTATGCCAACCAGATCGTCCGCAAAGTTCCCAAAGGCCTGACTGTGGTCGTCCCCGACCAGACCCACATCAATATCAGCGGTTGCGACAAACAGCTGGTGGGGCAGTTCGCCGCCGAAGTCCGTTCGGTGCGCAAACCGGAGCCTTACAAGGGCAAAGGGATCCGTTATGTTGGTGAACAGGTCAAACTCAAGGCGGGCAAGGCTGCCAAGGCCTAACCCCGGCAGAATATCCCACAACAACCACGGCCGGATTTCCGGTCGCAACCAAATTTTCAAATCGGCACGATCCGGTTTTTTTCAGGTCCAGGGCTATGAAAGAAAAAACAAGACTGAACATGCAGCGATGGCGCCGGACCAACCGCGTCCGTCGCTACCTCCATGGCACTGCGGAACGCCCCCGGCTGGTGGTGTTTCGCAGCAACTCGCATACCGCCTGCCAGGTGATCGACGACGATACCGGAAAGACTCTGGCATCGGCCAGCACCCGCGATCGCGACCTGCGTGACCAGATCAAATTCGGTGGCAACTGTGACGCCGCCAAGCTGGTCGGCGCCGCCATCGCCGAACGGGCCAAAGCAGCCGGTGTCAGCCAGGTGCAATTCGATCGCGGCAAGTACAAATACCATGGGCGGATTGCCCAGCTGGCCGATGCGGCGCGCGAAGCTGGTCTCGATTTTTAGCCGGTTTACGGCCAATTCGGGTTTGGGCTGTGGGAGCCATGAAGTCAAAACAAGTGAACGCCGTTTCGCCCGTTTGTGCGAGCGGACAATTTTTGCAGGGGAATCCAGACAGTGTCCAGTGAAAATCAGGGTGTATTGATCGAACGAACGGTCAAAGTCAAACGCTGTGCGACCGTGGTCAAAGGCGGACGCCGCTTCAGTTTCGCTGCGCTCGTCGTGGTGGGCGATGGCCGGGGCAAAGTCGGTTGCGGCTATGGCAAGGCCAACGAAGTCATGCCCTGCGTCGAAAAAGCCACAAAACAGGCCAGTCGCAGCATGAATCGCGTCTCGCTGGTCAACGAGACCATTCCGCATTCGGTCAATGGCCGGTATGGGGCTTCGCATGTCGTGCTGCTGCCGGCCGGTCCGGGTACCGGAATCATTGCCGGCTCCGCGGTCCGTTCGGTCTGTGAAGCCGCCGGAATCAAGAACATCCTCACCAAGAGCTTTGGCAGCGCGAATTCCGTGACGCTGGTCAAAGCCACTTTGCGGGCCCTGGAAAGTCTGCGAACCAAAGAATCCGTCGCACGCTTGAGAGGCGTAGAACTATGAATGTGAATGATGTCCATCAGGGCGTGGAAAAGTACAAGAAGACCAAACGGCTTGGCCGGGGTATCGGTTCGGGCCAGGGCAAAACAGCCGGGCGCGGCCACAAGGGACAATACGCCCACGGCGGTCCTCCCCAGTCACTCGTTTCGATGGGTGGCCAGATGGAGCTGTTTCGCCGTATCGGCAAACGGGGCTTCAACAACAAGTTTGCCCTCCGGGTCGGAGAAGTGAACCTGGGCGATCTCGAAGCCCGCTTTGAGGCCGGTGAAGAAGTCAATCCCGAATCGTTGCGGGCCAGAGACCTGGCCAAGTATCCGTACGACATCCTGAAAGTCCTCGGCAACGGCGAATTGACCAAAAAGCTGACGATCACGGCACACCGTTTTTCGGCATCGGCGAAAGAAAAAATCGAACAGGCCGGCGGGACCATGGTGCTGATCCCGGAAGCCGCGCCGGTTGTCAAAAACAAGATGAAACAGAAAAAAAAGAAATAAGCCGGTTTTCTGATATCTGATACGGGAACATTGAGATGCTGGAAAAGCTGCGAGTCATATTCACAATCCCGGAACTGCGCCGAAAAATCTTTTTGACGCTGTTCCTGCTGGCCGTTTTCCGCATCGGATCACAGATTCCCCTGCCCGTCATCGATCATGACGCGGTCAGCGCGTTCGCTTCGGGCGAGGCCGGTGGATTCGGTGATTTGCTGGCCAAGGTTTCCGTCTTCAGCGGAACCAGCATCAGCAACGTCACGATTTTCGGGCTGGGCATTATGCCCTACATTTCGGCATCGATCATTCTGCAGTTGCTCGGAACCGTTTACAAACCGCTGGAAGAGCTGAAAAAAGAAGGCGAAGCCGGAAGGAAAAAACTGAACGAATACACCCGCTACCTGACGGTGCTGCTCTGTCTGATCCAGAGTACGGCCTATCTCTGGTACGTCGTGATGCCCGATGCATCCGGCATGGGCGCGGACAATCTGACCGCTTCGCAGTTTGAATACACATCCAGTGGGCGATTAACGCTGACCTGGCAGCTGATCTCGATCCTGATCATGACCTCGGGCAGCGTCTTTCTGATGTGGCTGGGTGAGCAGATTGACGAGTATGGAATCGGCAACGGGATCAGCCTGTTGATCATGGCCGGGATTGTGGCGGCGATGCCCAAAGCCCTGTTTGGCCTGTTGGGCAGCTTCAAATTCGAACTCGCCGGTACGACGGGTGTCGGAATCGAAAAACTGATCCTGCTGGTGGTGCTGTTTGTGGGCGTTGTGGTTGGGGTCGTGTTGATCACGCTGGCCCAGCGCCGGATTCCGACCCAAAGCGCAAAACATGTGCGGGGACGCAAGGTTTACGGCGGGACACGCCAATACATGCCGTTGCGAATCAATCAGGCCGGCGTGATGCCGATCATTTTCGCCAGCAGCCTGCTGATGATTCCGTCCTTTTTGCTGAACATGCTGCAGCGGTCGGCCGGCACGGGCTGGTTCGGTATACTGACGGGAAATCTGGCGGAGGTCTTCAAAAACCCGG
>JBGSVU010000286.1:0-3385 GCA_041752775.1 Pirellulaceae bacterium
GCTCGGGAGGTGCCGCAGGGTCCTGGACGCCAGCGCCCGCAGCTCCGTCCTGCGCTGCACCGTCCTGGGCGGCCGCATCGCCACCCGCCGGCGCCTCGTCCTGCAGACTGAACTGGCCCGCCAGTTGCGCAGGGCCGGACGATCCATGGCCCGCGAAGGAATCGAGCGGAGCCTCGAACCCACGGTGGTAGTCCAGATCGTTTTCCAGCATCCCGATTGCGATCGTGCCGGGCAGGGGCGGCCGCATGGCACGCCCGTCGGCGAACAGGCCTTTGTGGTCGCCGCTGCCGGAAAAATCAGGAGCCAGCGTCTGGGTTTTGGCCTTGTCCTGCCAGTCCATGTCGGGCATGAAATGCAGACGCGGTGCACGACTGACGGCCCCGCTGTTTCTGTAAATCATCACCGGTGGAACCAGCAACAGAAACAGCAGAACCAGTCCGGCCAGTTTGAGAATTTTCGGAAATTCGCGGTCGGTCAGGTCCTCGTGGACCTCTTCGATCGCTTCGGCGCCCCATTCTTCCAGCTGCTGGCGGCTGCGCGAACCGTCGTATTTTTCATCACCCGACTCAATCAACAAAAAGAACCGGTCGTTGGTCGCGCGGCGAAAACGTGAAATGCGATGAAGCGGATTCGCCAGGCGGGGCAATTTGTTCATCGCCCACATGCCGAAGAAGGCCGCAAAGGCACTCGACAACACCGTGATTTCGAACGTCACGGGAATGTTGGCCGGCAAACTGAAAATCGGTTTGCCGCTGATCAAAAACGCATACCCCGGAAAAATCGGCGACCAGTCCGCGGCGTTGGCGTAGTACTGCAAAAACAGCCCGAACGCACAGGCCGACAACCCGATCGCCAGGACCACAAACGGCAGCACCGTGCGTCGGATTCCGATCGCTTCGTCAATCCCGTGTACGGGATAGGGAGTATAGGCGTCCATCCGCCGGTAACCCGCCTCCCGCGCCCGCGTTCCCGCCGCGATCAGCGATTCGGGATCGTCGAACTGGGCCAGCAGACCCACCATGCGTGACTTGGGGCGATCCACCGAAGCGTGCTTTTTACTGGAGTGTGCCATGTTTCTATTGCGTTGTTCCTGTCAAATTCCGGTTTCTGCCGCTGCCTGGTCTGAAAAAATTTACCCGTGTGCGTGTGGGTGTGACACTTCGCCGTGATGAGCCGTCTCGTCATCATGTCCCGGACGCGGCATCACGCCCTTGACTTCGGCCATCGCAATCACCGGCAAGTACCGGCAGAACAGCGTGAACAGGGTAAAGAACAATCCAAAGCTGCCCATCAGCATCAGGATGTCAAATTCAGTCGCGTGGAAATAAGCCCAGCTGCTCGGCAGAAAATCCCGGCACAAACTGGTTACCGTGATGACGAAACGTTCGAACCACATCCCGATGTTCACAAAGATACAGACAATCACCATGAACCACGGCGTCGTCCGGCACCACTTGAACCAGAACAGCTGCGGAATCAGAACGTTGCAGGAAACCATGATCCAGTAGGCCCACCAGAAGTTGCCGAAGGCCCGGTTGAAAAAGGCAAACCGCTCGTTCGACACGCCGCTGTACCAGGCGATGAAAAACTCGATCCCGTACGCCGTGCCCACCATTAGCCCGGTGGCCATGATGATCTTGTTCATGTTTTCCAGATGCCGGATCGTGATCAGGTTCTTCAACCCGAACAACTGCCGGCAGGGCACCAGCAACGTAACCACCATCGCGAACCCGGAGAAAATCGCACCGGCCACAAAGTACGGCGGGAAAATCGTGGTGTGCCAGCCTGGCAACTGCGAAACCGCAAAGTCAAAACTGACGATCGTATGAACCGACAGAACCAGCGGCGTGGCCAGTGCAGCCAGAATCACATAGGCCGCCTCGTACCGGTGCCAGTTCCGCGACGATCCGGTCCAGCCCAGCGAAAACAGCCCGTAAAAAAACCGGCCGACTTTGGTCTGGCAGCGGTCGCGGAAAGTTGCGATGTCCGGCACCATCCCCATGTACCAGAACAGCAGCGACACCGTCGCGTAGGTCCCGACCGCAAAAACGTCCCACAACAGCGGGCTGCGGAAATTGGGCCACATCCCCAAATGCTCGGTCGGAACAGGAAACAGCCAGTAAAAGGCCCAGACACGACCGATGTGAATTCCCGGAAACGTCCCCGCGCAAATAACGGCAAAGATCGTCATCGCTTCCGCAGCGCGGTTGATACTCGTTCGCCAGTTCTGCCGGAACAGAAACAGAATCGCCGAAATCAGCGTACCGGCGTGGCCAATCCCGACCCAGAACACAAAGTTCACGATCGGAAAACCCCAGTAGACCGGGTTGTTATTGCCCCAGATCCCGGTTCCCTTCATGAACAGATGCCCGATACAGGCCCCGAGGATTCCCAGCCAAACCACCGAGATGGCCAGCGTGATGTACCAGGCTTTGGGCGGACGCGTGGCTTCCCAGAGGCTGGTTACATTTTCGGTAACGCCGCCGTAGTCCAGCCCGCCCAGCACCAACGGTGCGCGCCTGCCCGGATCTTCAAGGGTGTTGTCCACGGTTTGATCGATTGCGATTGACATGGTAACCGGTCAAAAATTTGATGGTAAATTGAATGCGTAAAAACCCGTTTTCTGCCCGCAAGCCGCCACGCGACCCGCAACAGAATCAGGCGTGAGTTTCTTTCGCCGCACCCGGCATCCCGCGATCGTCCCAGTCCATCAGCGACGGATGCGGGTTGCGAACGCGGGCCAGATATTTGGTCCGGGGGCGGTTGTTGAGGTCCTCCAGCAACACGTACGAACGCGGGTTGGCGTGGGCGTGCGCCACATCGCTGGCCTCGTTCAGCAGGTCGCCAAACCGGATCGCGCCGGTCGGACAGGCATCCTGGCAGGCGGTGGTGATCTCGTTGGGACCAATCGGCCGCTTTTCGTTTTTGGCCGTGATCTTGACGTTCTGGATGCGCTGCACGCAATAGGTGCACTTTTCCATCACACCCCGGCTGCGAATCGTCACTTCGGGATTGAAGACCAGTTGAACCAGCTCTTTTTCTTCGGTCATCAGCGGCTTGGCGTTGCTGTAATAGTTGAACCGCCGCACTTTGTAGGGGCAGTTATTACCGCAATACCGGGTTCCGATGCACCGATTGTAGACCATGTCATTGAGCCCCTCCTTGGTGTGCACCGTCGCCGCAACCGGGCAGACCTGCTCACAGGGGGCATTTTCACACTGCACACAGGCGACAGGCTGAACCGCCACTCCGATACTTTCCGCAGAGGCCGCTTCGTCGGGAGAATCTGTCCCCTTGCCGACGAAGTAACGGTCGATCCGCAGCCAGTGCATTTCGCGGCCGCGGAGCACGCGATCCTTGCCCACGACCGGAATGTTGTTTTCGG
>JBGSVU010000287.1:0-4589 GCA_041752775.1 Pirellulaceae bacterium
AGGCAGTCCGGTCCCGCTGAGCCCAAGTACAACATCGGGAATCAACAGGGAATGAAATGAATAGGGCGGGAGGGACTCGAACCCCCGACCAAGGGATTATGAGTCCCCTGCTCTAACCGACTGAGCTACCGCCCCGCAGCCGCCGAGATGCGCATTCTAACCGCAACAATAACCTTTTGGCACCGCACAATCACGACACCAATCGGCAGTCGCCCGTTCGCTTTGGCAAAGTTGGGACGAGCGGGAAAAATCCGCTTTTATAGTAGTGTCGCAGCAGGTCCGGCCGGTCTGGATCTTTGTTGCGTCTGCCGAACAGCGCAAGAACCGGCTTGTCCCATTTCGCCTGCGACGGACTACCCCTTTCGCAAATCCTCCAGGCTGGCGCTCTCCTGGCCCAGTTGCCGCAACAGCTCCAGGGTGTAGACGCCCGAGTTGTGCCCGTCACTGAACTGAATGCGATAGGCGTAATTGCCTGCCGGCTGCATGGAGAGTATGTCCAGCGGGCGGGCCTGGGCCGGTGTCAGGACTGGCAGGCTGCCCGGTGGGGGCGCCGGTCGCGGGCCGTGCTTTTCTGTACACGTCGCGCAGGGACAGCCACGCCTCAGGTGAAAAAAACGGATGCTGTGAACGGCACCGTCACTCCATTCGATTTGCAGCCTGGCGTCTTCTGTTTTTTTCAGACTGACTGGAACCAGATCGCTCACGCCGGGGCTCCTGCCGGAGTCTCGGCGCGGATGCAGGCCAGCGTTTCCAGCAATCGGGTGACTTCTTCGGCGAGGTTGTAATGCACCATGCCGACCCGGATCATTCCTTCAGGTTCCAGCCCCATCCGGGTCGTGAACTCGAGGGCATAATAATTCCCGGCCCAGACACAAAATCCTTCCCTGGCCAGTCGCCGCGCCATCTGACGGGTCGATACACCCTCGAGGGTCAGGGACACCGTTGAACAACGGTTGGCGGCTTCTGCAGGATCGGTAATGCCGTAGATCCTGAGTCCTTCGATTTCCTTCAGTCCCCCGATCAACTGCCAGACCAGTCCGGATTCGTACCGGCCGATTGCTGCGAGGGCATGCCGCAGGGCTTCGCGGCGCGGCTGCTGCGGGTCACCCGAAACGTCGCGCCCAATCCCCGCCAGATAATCAATACAGGCCATTCCGCCCGCGATCGCTTCATGCGACTGCGTTCCCGTCATCCATTTCCAGGGCAATTCTCCCGAGGCGGGACGAACCTTGTAAGCCCCGATTTCTTTCAGACGCCTGCTGCGTCCCCACATCGCCCCGAGGTGCGGACCGAAAAATTTGTACGTCGACAGTGCCAGCCAGTCACAGTCCCAGGCCACCACATCGATCAATCCATGTGGCCCCAGATGCACGGCATCCAGAAAAACTTCGGCGCCCACCGCGTGCGCCATTTCACAGACGGTCGCCACCGGGTTGATGCCACCCGTCGCGTTGCTGGCACAACCGACTGCGACCAGCCGGGTTCGTTCCGACAATTGCGCCTGCAACGCGTCCAGATCGATCAGAAAATTGTCGGGCCGGAAAGGGATCATGTGTACCGTCGCACCGGCATCCCGCGCGGCAAGCACCCACGGCGTGATGTTGGCGTCGTGGTCGGTCGCGGAAACGATGATTTCATCTCCCGGTCCCCATTCGTGGGCCAGAGCCCGGGAAAAAGCAAACGTGAGCGTGGTCATGTTCGGACCAAAGACGATCTCTTCTGGATGTTCGGCCCCAATAAAATCCGCCATCGCCTGAAACGCCTGCTCCAGCATCGCATCGGTTTCGATGCTGGTCGAAAATGCCCCCCCGTGGTTGGCATTGCAGTTCAACAGGTACCCGCTGACCGCTTCCGCCACGCAGCGCGGGACCTGGGTTCCGGCTGGCCCATCAAAAAAAACCGCCGGCCGCCCGTTTTCGCTTCGTTCCAGTCCGGGAAAGTGTTTTCGGTACTTCCGCGCCATCGCATCGTCAAAGCTGTTCATCGGTTTCATCACTTTTTACAATGGGTTTCTTTTGTCTACAAAACGTCTGGATTTGCCTTCGGTACGCGGCAGGCTGCCGGCGGCCACACACTGCACGTCCACCCGCAACCCGAGTCGCACGTTCAGCTCTTTCTGCACACGTGCCGGATTCTGCAGACGGTCTTCGATTTCAATCTGCAACTGGTCCATTTCCGCTTCCCGCCGAACGGTCAGGCGGTACTCCACGACCTCCGGAAAGCCCCTCAGAATCTGTTCGACCGACGACGGAAAAATATTCACACCGCGGATGACCATCATGTCGTCGTTGCGACCCAGCACCCCCCCCTCAAGCAACACAAAATTGCAGTCATCGACGTTGGCATTCCAGCGGGGGCGGACCAAATCCCCCGTCCGGTAGCGTATCACCGGCGCACCCATTCGCCCAAGCGACGTCAGGACCAGCTCGGACAACTCGCCGTCATCGGCCGGCCGCCCGGTTTCCACCGAAATGAATTCGGCAATAAACTCGCTCTCGATCACGTGCAGCCCCCGTCCCCGGCGGTCGCCGAATCCCCAAGGTCCGATTTCGCTGGCACCGCCATGGTCGGTCAGCACCGCTCCCCACTCTTCTTCGATACGCTGGCGCGTCGCCGGGATTGATCCACCCGGCTCCCCTGCCACAACAATTTTCCGGATGGATGTGTCGCACAGGCGGATGCCATTCTGCGTCGCGATCTCGGCCAGGTGCAACGCGTAGCTGGGCGTGCAAAAAAGTGCCGTCGCCGATGAGGTCTGCAGCAAATCCAGCCGGGCCAGCGAGCCGATTCCGCCCGCCGGAATCACCATCGCCTGACGCGCCGCCAGCGCATCAAAGGCACTCCAGAATCCGATGAACGGCCCAAAGCTGAACGCCAGCAGGCAGCGGTCGTCGGCCGCAATCTCCGCACTGTCGAGGACGTATTGCCAGGTAGCAATCCACCACTCCCAGTCCGCAGTCGTGTCGAGTACCACCATCGGCCTGCCGTGGGTCCCCGACGTGCGATGAAAACGGACGTAGCGGTCAGCCGGCCAGGTCAAATTATTGGGCATCCCGCTGCGGTGATTCCCTTCATTCAGGTCGGTTTTAAAAGTAAATGGCAGACTGGCCAGATCGTCCAGTGCATTGATCCGGACCGGGGCATTGCCAAGCTTCTTCTGGTAAAACCGGTTGGACATGATAGTTTCGTCCAGCAACCGGTTCAGCCTTTCCAGTTGCCAGGCGCGCAATTCATCCGGCTCGCAACGGATCCAGTGCTGGCGTTGTGCCCACGCGGATTCATTCTCTATTTGGTTCGTTTCGGCTTTCATGTCTGCCATAATAACATTTCCCGCACCGTCTGCGGGCCAGCGAGACCGCTGGTTCCGGGGCGGTGGCCAGTCCTGTTTCGGACAGGACCCGCGGTCTGGCGGATTTTTGCAACAATGCTGCCGGCGAGTACTTTTCACTTGCCGGTCGGCCCGGCAAACAAACCTGTTCCCTGTACGGAGCCCCCATGGCCTTTCACGCCCAGCATGTACGCGCGGCCCTGCTGCATTTGAAAAAAAACGATCTGGTCCTGCGCCAAGTCATCCGCGACGTGGGCCCATTTACGCTCCGCGCCGAGCGGAAACACTTTGAGATGCTCGTTCGGTCGATTGTTTCGCAGCAGATATCCACTTCCGCCGCCCGGACGATTCTGGGCAGGTTGCGCGATTTGCTGCAGCCGGACGGATTCTGTCCGGAACGGATGAGCCGTTTGACGGCCGAAAAGTTGCGAACGGTCGGCGTGTCCGGTCAGAAGGCGGGCTATTTGCTGGACCTTGCCCAAAAAGTGGCGGCCGGTGATGTCGATCTGAAAAGGCTTTCGCGGGCCGGCGATAACGCCGTCATCGAATCGCTCACGACCGTTAAAGGGATCGGAGTCTGGACAGCACACATGTTTTTGATTTTCAGTCTTGGCCGAATGGACGTATTGCCCGTCGGCGACCTCGGCATCAAGAAAGCGGTCCAGAATCTGTGGTCGCTTGACGAATTGCCCACGCCCGCCGAAATCGAATCCCGCGCGCTGCCGTGGCGTCCCTACGCCTCCATTGCTTCATGGTACCTGTGGAGGTCGCTGGACCAGAAACAATGAACCACTACAGAAATCCCCTGGGCGGGTGGACTGGCCGTTTGACAGCCAGGGTGACGGCCTGGGTGACGGCGACAGGACTGCAGTTGTGCGGGTTGCACCTGGTAATGGCCCAGGGCGATTTTTTCGGGATCCAGGTGGTGGATGCCGCGACGGGGCGCGGCGTGCCGCTGGTCGAGTTGCGAACCGTCAACCAGGTGAGTTACTGGAGCGATTCAGCAGGGTGGATTGCGATCAGTGAACCGGGACTGGTTGGGGAGGAAGTCTTCTTTTTTGTTACAGGCCACGGTTACGAAATCGCCCCGGATGGTTTTGGTATGCGGGGCGTACGGTTCACCGTGACGCCTGGTGGTCGGGAAACAGTCCGGATCCAGCGGACGAACGTCGCCGAGCGACTTTACCGCGTCACCGGAGCGGACATTTATCGCGACTCGCTCCTGCTGGGCGTTGAAGTTCCCATCAAGTCGCCGCTGCTT
>JBGSVU010000288.1:0-3206 GCA_041752775.1 Pirellulaceae bacterium
GCGAGTTGACCGTCCGGGATGGAACGGACGGGGACGGAATCGGAGTTCGCGCTGGGGGCGCGGGGAACATTCTGCTGGAAGCGGGTGGAATCACTGGCAATGCAGACGTGGATGCGACGGTTACGAGTGGGACCGGAAACATCACTGTACTTGCAGACAACTCTGTCACTGTGAATGCTGAAATAGCGACCACAGGCGGAGATATCCTGGTCGATGCAGGCAATTTGATCGATTTGAATTCCCATGTTACGGCGGGTGCAATTCTGGGCGACGTGACGCTGATGGCTGGAACGTCAATTGATGAATCGGGCGCGGCAGCGGAAGTCACCGGAAACATGCTGACAATCGTTGCGGGTGAACACGCTCACTTGCACAATACAAATGTTTCTGTCCTGAATGCAACGGTTGGATCGAACGCGAATCTGGACGAAGTCTGGCAGACCGTCAACTCCAGTGCCAGCATTCAGGGATCGAGATTCTTCGATATTCTGGGAGCCAATCTTGAGCCCGGCAATTCGCTCAACAGTACAACGGAAGATGCCGGAGGAGCGGACAGATCCCTGAATGACTTGAGGGACGAGTATCAATTCGAAACCCGCCTGGGTGACAACTATGCGCTGTATGTCAGGAACAGTGGGACGTTGTCTGTCGGCAATGTGTCAGCTGGTTCCTCTGCGGCTCCCAACATTTATGTTGAAACACTGGAAGCCACGGCAAACCTGAACATTGCTGGCAACGTCATGACTGTCAGCAATTCTGATGTTGCTGGTGCGATGGTGCTGATCGCCGGCGGAAGGATGAATCTGACCGGCATGCTCGCAACCGTCACAACGGTTACCAGTACCGAAGCCAACACCATCAATCGCAATCCGGGGGATGCGACCAATATCCTTGGCGCGAATTTCTTTAATGGTGGCGAAGGAATCGAAGTCGATGTTGCCGACAAGACCTCTTCCAGATTCGTGATTCGCGAAATCGATCCCGTTACCGACCCCATTCTGCGGGAGAATTTTGAACGGCACGTGCATCAGCGGGTGGCGGTTCAGTACGGGGCGAATGGCGAGTCGGGATTCGTGACTTTTGTGGGCTACGCGGATGGATTTGTTCAACGATTCGAAACCGAGGGAATTGTTGCGTCTCCAGCCTCTCTGGGCGACACAGAGATTTTCATTCGGAGAGACCCGTTTACCGACCTGTTCCTGAACGCCAACCAGATGATGCCGACCACCGCAATTGTGCGTCGCGGGCCGGAGTTTTTCCTGTTTGAAAACGGGGCCAGTGCGACGCCAACCGATTTGAATTTTGAGGCCGACACGATCGATGGCGTGATCAGCTTCGGTGCTGGTGGCGGAGCCCCAATCAAAAATGAACCGCTGCCTGCTACCGGGTTGCCCACGCTCAGCATCACCCAGGCACGGCCGTTCGACCCGCCGCCCCAACTGACGACGTTTGAGATTGAGGAGAAAGCGGCCGAAGACCAGACGACAACAGTCCAGATTTACCGGATCGAATACGATGACCGGAATGAAGACGGCCAGGTCGGTGCGGACGAATTGCCTACTTTCCGCGAAGTTCTCGAGTCCGCCAGCAAGCGGGTTCAAAACAGACAGTCGGATGCCGACACCAGCGGCGACGGAGATGCGGACCCGCAGGACAAACCACCGGGAACCATTCTCGATGAAGTCAAGAAAGTCGAAGGCAAGGACGGCGGTGCACCGACCCAGGACGACATCGACCAGGAAAAAGAAACGTTGCTGCGGAACCCCCAGCAGCCAAGTGGCGCTTATGCCATCGTGGTCGTCGCTCCGGACGGAACGATTTCCGTTCTCGACGTTTTCGCGATTCGCGACTGGGAAACCGGACCAGCCGGGGAGCAAACGCCGCCAGGCAACCAGCCGGGTGGAGTGCCTGCCGGGGACGACGGCGGGAACGGCAATCCCGATTCCCCAGCCGCGGATCCTGGCGCATCGGGCCAGCCCAGAGACGCCGGCGATCCGCCACTCATTCCCGACGCTGGAAACGAAAGATCTGGTGGCGCGAATTCGGCAGAGACACCGGCCGGAACTGGAGAACATACCGGACTTGTTCCGCAATCCACCAGCCGTTTTTCGACGACCAGCCTGATTGCCGGTTCCCTGTGGATGTTGCAACAGGGGGCCCGTCCCATATCCGCCACAAAACCCGAGGCAGAAGAATCCGGCAACAGCGATCCCGTTGTTGACTCAACCCGCTTTGACCGTCGGGCGCGACGGCAGCGGCGGCTGGGAAAAGCCCTTGCCCGAATCGGTCATTAAGAGACATTTTTTTCAAGTAATAGCAGCTTTGAAATCAGAACAGGACTGAATTTTCGGTCTTTGGAGAATTGGAACCATGCGTAGCTGTCCGAAATGCGAAACCGTAGTTGCCGATGCCAAACTGGCGGCCTGCCCCAAATGCGGGACAGCGTTACCACCGGCTGCTGGATCAGGTGGCACGCTCGATCTGAACCGGTTTTTCGGTGACGACGAGGACGAATCCGGCGAAGATCTGGTGCTGGACGACAGCGATGAGGATTTGCTGGACGAAAAAAACCGGTCCGGTGCGAAAACGCCCCCCGCCAGTCCGCCTGGGGAGACCAAACCCAAACCGGTCGGCGAGGGAACGCTGCAAACTCCGGAAGTACCCGGCACGCCCGAGGACGCCAAAGGCACTTTTCATGAAGGCAGCCGCAATCCCGACGGTTTGGACACCAAAAAATCGGCACCTCCCGCCGGGAAAAAGCCCACCCCACAGAGTGGCGGCACCATCAACACCGACGACCGTGCGACTTTCCACATGGGCGAAGGACCGGGATCCGCGGCGGGCCGCGATTCCGGATCGGCCGATCGCGGCGGCACATTGCAGGAGGGATCGGATACTGGCGGCAGTGATGCGGCCGATGGCAGTCGCGGCGAGTCCGGCACAGCGGGCAGATTGAAACGGCTGTGGGCCGGTGCGGCTGGTTCCAGCGCCAACCCGATGCATTCCCTGAAAGCCGAGGAAGGCAAGGCCTCTGATTCGGTCTTTGACCGCGTCGCGACCCGCACGGTCGCAACCGGCAGCTCACGCCCTGGCGAGACTCCCGACTACCAGCTGCTGGACAAGGTCGGCGAAGGCGCGATGGGTATCGTCTGGTCGGCCCGCCAAAAAGCCATTGGTCGCGTGGTTGCCATCAAGGCGATTCGGGA
>JBGSVU010000289.1:0-2131 GCA_041752775.1 Pirellulaceae bacterium
TTGTGGTCCCGCCGAACATGGTGTGGTGGCCAACGGTTTTTACTGGCGTGAAAAACTTGAAGTCGAAATGTGGACCGCGTGGAACAGGGTCATCCAGCGGCCACAGGTCTGGGACCTGCTGAAACAGAAGGATCCCACGATCAAAACAGCGGCCTGGTTTCCGATGCTGAGCAAGGGATGCAACGCCGACCACGTCTGCATGCCCGCCCCGATTCACAAACCGGATGGCAGCGAAGACCTCTGGTGCCACACCAAACCGCAAGAGTTCTATGGCGAATTGTTGCAGTCACTCGGGCACTTTCCGCTGAAACACTTCTGGGGACCGCTCGCCGGAATCCAGTCCAGCCAGTGGATCGTCGATTCCGCGATCGCGGCCCACAAAAAATTCGCGCCCAACTTCTGGTACATCTATTTGCCCCACCTCGACTATGCCGCACAGAAACATGGCCCCGACTCGCCCCAGGCGACCGCCGCCGTCGACGAACTGAATGGTGTTCTGGGAAAACTGGTCGCCGGATTTGCGACCGGTCCATCAACCGCATGGATGGTTGCCAGCGAGTACGTCATTACTCCCGTGGACCACGTCAGTTTTCCCAACCGCGTGTTGCGGGACGCCGGTTTGCTGCAGGTCAGACAAGAGGACGACGGCGAACACCTGGACCTCGAAAATTCCATAGCCTGGGCCCTGGTCGATCACCAGTTCAGCCATGTCTTTGTCAGGGAGCGGGACGCAAACAGCATTGCTGCCGTAGCGAAACTCTTTGCGGACACCGCAGGCATCAGTCAGGTCCTGAGCGGAACCAGCCGGGCGCTCGCCGGCATGGACCACGAACGAAGTGGTGACGTGATCCTGATCAGCGATTCCAACAGCTGGCAGGCGTACTACTGGTGGAACGACGATGCCAATGCACCAGGATTTGCCCGAACGGTCGATATTCACCGCAAACCAGGTTACGACCCGGTCGAGCTGTTTTTTGACATGCAGACCCGCTCGGTCCCCCTCGATGCAACTCTCGTCAAGGGCTCCCACGGCCTGATCCACCCGGCGCAGGAATTGGAAAGTATTTTGTGGAGTGCGCATTTGAATCCAGCATTGTCCGGTCCAGTCACCGACACGGAAATCTGCGAGCTGGTTTTGTCCCGATTCACGGGTGGGGCAGGGTAGCCAGTTTTTTTTGTGCAACCGATTTGGGGAGAAATTCATGCCATTTCAGGAACCCGTGGTGGTATTCACGGGCGAATCGGACATTGATCCGTTTCGCGTGCGCTCGCACCTGTTGCAGAACGGAATTGAAGCCGAAGTGATCGAGTTCGCCGATCCGACCAGCGGCGACGTCTTTGCCGGAGCACTGGTCGAACCGCCTGCACCCCAGCTGGTCGTCGAAAAAAGCGAGTTCGAAGCGGCACGGGCCCTGGTCGTCGCGTTCGAACAGCAAACCCGCATCGACCGCGAGCAGCGCAACGAACGTCTGGCCAGTGCCGAACCGGTTTCTGTCGAGTGCGAACATTGCAAAAAAACGACTGCCTTTGCCGCCACGCTGACCGGGACCGTTCAGGTTTGCCCCCGATGCCAGTCGTATCTCGATGTAGGCGACGACGACGCTTTCGACGACTGGCAGGTCGATGAAGCCGATCCGGAAGCCTGAGATCGCGGGTTCTCTGAACGAGGGTGGGGGGAATGTCAGAACCGCTGCCATCAACGGGCCCAGATACGATCTGGCCCGTACGATCTGGCCCGGCCCCCGACAGCGCGACTGGCAACCTTTGGCCTGACCGGCGCCAGGCCGCCAAAATTTGCGGGTGGGACCCGGGGCCCGGTTTTTCACCTTTTTTTTGAAAAGGGCTGATACCTCGCGGCCGCAGAATCCGCCTAACAGGAATTGTCTCCGCTCCAGCCGTATCAATTTGGACCCGTTCCGGATTGAATTGCGCTGGATCCACTTCCATGAAAGGGCAACCACGATGCTATTCCGCGATGATTCGAACCCTGACGCACAACGGCGGTCCCGGCCGGTTAATGGCAGAACTGCCAGGGCCGGGGAAACCTTGAAAAAAAGCGCACCCCCAACAAGAAGGGCCGAACGCCGACAGATACCCACCACAACAATCGACCGACAGGAACCCCGCAAAC
>JBGSVU010000290.1:0-3752 GCA_041752775.1 Pirellulaceae bacterium
GATCCACCAGAATGATGTTGTCCGTGTGCACCGATTTGTCGATCACCACACGCAAACCATACTCTCCCAGTTCGCGAATCCGGTGCAGCGGACCCGTCAGCAGTTGCCAGCGTGGCACGGTCGCACCAAAATCCGCCGCATACCGGGCCAGCACTTCCGGTGTGTCGTTCCCCGGGTCCACCGAAATGCCCACAAAGTGAATGTCCTTGCCCTCCATCCGGCCGTTCAGATTTTCGATTTGCCGGTTCAGGTCGCGGCAGATCGTCGGACAATTCGAAAAGAAAAAATAAATCGCGTAAACCTCGCCCCGGAACGCCGCGGAATCAAACTCTTCTCCCGCCTGATTCGTCAGCCGGAATCGCGGCACGGTCGGCAAGTGCTTCCAGGGAACTTCGAACAGCGAAACCGCCGTATCGGTAACCGGACCTTCCCCGGTCATCCCCGGTTCGCCGATCCCGACCGCCGGGTCCTCACCCAATTGCCGGATTCGCTCGCGCACCAGAAAAATGCCGGCAATCAAAACCGCCAGCCACAACAACACCGGCAAAAACTTCCGCACCGGACCGGGGTTTTTCAGATTCTGTTTCATGCGGTCCCAAATCCGTTACAGACAATAAATAACCACGAACACTGCGATCCAGACAACATCCACAAAATGCCAGTACAGCGCACAATTTTCAACCGCCGCAACGAACCAGCCTCCATGGGGCACCAGCAACAGTACGATCCACACCAACATTCCCGCCAGCATATGCAGCGCGTGCATCCCCGTCAGCAAAATCCATGTCGCCGACCACATCCGGCTGCCGGCAATCGCGACCGGCAGTCGCAGACCGAAATGTTCGTTGATGCCATGGTCCATCGCCGGAAGGAATCGTTCGAGGGCACGCAGACGCTGTTCCAGGGCCGTCAACTCGGTGTTTTGCAATGAGAGTTCCAGCGTCAGGACTTTGGCGCGATCTTCCGCCGCGCGGATTTCTGCAGAGCTTTCTGCAGTGCCTTCTGCGGCCTGTCCGCCTGCCACCAGCAACGACTGCAACCCGGCCAGTTCCCGGTTCCCGTCCTCCTGCGATTTTCTCAACTCATCCCGCCGGAGTTTCAGTTCCGCCTCCTCTGCCGTCAGAAATTCCCGCGACGGACCGCCATCTTTTCCCGCAGGAAACACCAGAGTCGCCAGGCTGTCAAAGTACTCCTGCCGGCGCCGGGGATCGGGGGTTCGCCCCGCCTGCCGTGCCGTCCACGCCACCAGTCCCTGCTGCACCAGTTCCAGGTTTTCAACTTCGGCGAGTTCCGAACCTCCTCCCCCGGCGAGCCGCCATTTCAGGTTCTCATTCAGGGCCGAGACGTACAGCGCATCTGCCGCGCTGCGCAGGTTGGCCGTGCCGTTGACGCCCACCAGTCCGATCTCGTACTTGCCTCGAACTTCCCACGCCTTGATCCCCAGAAACAGTCCGCCCAGCAACAGCGTCACCACAATCCAGAACCGCGACGCAGCCGGTTTCGAATGGCGAACCGAACGCACCGCCATCCATGCCGTCCCTCCGCTGCACATCAACACCACGGTGTTCATCAACCCCGTCGTGAATCTGGCATGCATCGTGGCTCCATCAGGCCACTGGTCTCCGGCAGAGGAGCGCAACACAAACCAGACACTGAACAGCGCGGCGAAAAACATCGCCTCGGTGGACAGAAACAGCCACATGGCCAACGTCCCGTTGCTAACGGGCAACGCTCGCTGGTATTCCTGATGACCGGATTGTGTCAATTCGTTTTTCAAATTCTTTTCACTTGAGAAAAAAAGGACTCCCGTCGTGGGCTGCTACCTTCCGAGAGCGGCCAGCAGCACCAGACAGACCATGTACAGCGGCAGGTAAATTACTGACGTCTTCAGCAACCGCCGCGCTGTTCCAGTCCCCGGCTCCCTCGCAAAACGGACCGAATCGAGCAAATACCAGGCCCCCAACAACACCGCGGCAATCGCAAAGGGGATCGGGATCCAGCCATTCTGAAAGCTCAGCAGCGGCCCCAGACTGGCAATCAATACCAGCACCGCGTACAGCACCGCTTTGCGACCCGCCGCCCGTCCCGTCGGATCCGTAACCGTGATCATCTGCAGCCCCCCCTGGCGGTAGTCCTCCCGATACAGCCAGGCGATCGCCATGAAATGCGGGAACTGCCAAAAAACCATCATCACAAAAAAGGCCCACGAGGCCAGCGGCAACGCCACGCCAGGCGCCATGGCTCCGACCAGCACCGGAACCGCGCCGGGGATCGCGCCCACTTCCGTGTTCAACGGCGTTCGCATTTTCAGCGGCGTGTAAACGAGGACATACAGAATCCATGTGCCCGCAGCAACCAGCACCACCGACAGGGGCATCGTCGCAATCAGGTAGCCCATGCCGATCCCCAGCGTGATGGCAGCAAACCCTGCCACATCCCGCGCTCCAAGCCGCCGGTCCGGCAACGGTCGCCGCATCGTTCGTGGCATCAGAAAATCCGTGTGACGCTCGACATACATGTTGGCAGCATTGCCACTCGCGGCCACCAGAAACATGCCGATCGCGACGTGCAAAGCCGGGCCCAACGGAACCAACCCGCCCGCCGCGACAAAGGCCGCCGCCACGATACTCAACAACACCATCACTGAAATCCGGGGCTTGGTCAGCTCCAGATAGGCCAGCCATTTTTGCCGCGTCGTGAGTGTCGCGAGTTCGCTTTCATTCGCCACAACTATTTCCATGTTCATTCAGTTTTTCAAAAACATCAATTTAATACCGCCCGACCCCCGACGCTGACCGTGGGCTGGATTTCCGCCGACTCGGTAATCCGGCTGCTTCGCACGGCGACTACCGACCACGCCGCCAGAACCAGCGACCCCACCGCAACGTGCGCCGTCACCAGCACCACCTGCCAGAACGCCTTTTCGGGAATCACCCACGTCGCGGCAAAGCTCCAGTTGTCCATCCACGCTGGCCATCCGTATTTCACCACCCACGTTACCAGCCCCAGCCCGAACTGGACCAGCACCAGCACCAGCGCTGCGGCAACCGGTCCGCGCATCCCCGATTCCCGCCAGGTCCGCTGCCGGCTGGCCAGAAACACCACCATCGTCCCCAGCGCCACCACAATCGCGCCCACCACATGCATCCAGACCAGATGCGAAAAAGCCCGCGGCGAAGCCGTGGCCGACAAATGCCGCACCAGCGATCCCAGCACCAGCTGCAAATAACTCGCCAGCAACATCATCCATCCGGCCCGGGCCATGAAACTGCCTCGCCGCAAACGGATTTCCCGATCTTCCGCCCGCACCCACCAGCGACCCGTCATCGCCACAAAGGCAACCACCAGCGCGAAATAGGCCGGACCGACGCATCCGTGAATCCGCGCCAGATCGCGACGGTCCTCGACCACCCGTGCTCCACCCAACACCCCCTGGGCAATCACCAGCAACAACAACCCAACCGAAAACCACCGCAGCCGTTCGTTCCGGGTCGTGATCCAGGTCACAACCACCAGCACAATCGACACCGTCCCCGATACCATCCCCAGCAACCGGTGCCCATGTTCGACAAACAAATCCCACGGACCAAAAAACCAGTCGTAAACCGGATAGGCCAGCATGTTGTACCCGTAAGTATTGGGCCAGTCCGGCACCGCCATCCCGATTGCACACCACGTAATGAACTGGTTCAGCGGCAACAGGTCGCGAAACGATTCCACCACGTAAGGGTCCGCATAGCGCCGGGGAAATC
>JBGSVU010000291.1:0-2462 GCA_041752775.1 Pirellulaceae bacterium
GCCGGGGCCGGGTCGGTCGGGTCGTCAGCCGGAACGTAAACGGCCTGCACCGAGGTGATCGCACCGCTTTTGGTCGAGGCGATCCGTTCCTGCAGGGCACCCATTTCGGTTGCCAGTGTGGGCTGGTATCCCACGGCAGAAGGCATACGGCCCAGCAGCGCGGAAACTTCGCTGCCCGCCTGGGAAAAGCGGAAAATGTTGTCGACGAACAGAAGGGTGTCTTTACCGGTTTTGTCGCGGAAATATTCGGCCATTGTCAGGGCCGAAAGGGCAACACGCAGACGCGACCCGGGCGGCTCGTTCATCTGGCCGAACACCATGCAGGTCTGTTCAATAACCTTGCGGCCGGTTTGACCGATTTCGGTTTCCTGCATTTCCAGCCACAAGTCGGTGCCCTCGCGGGTTCGTTCACCCACACCGGCAAACACCGAATAACCGCCGTGCGATGAAGCGATACGGGCAATCAGTTCTGTGAGAATAACGGTCTTTCCCAGTCCGGCACCGCCGAACAGTCCGGCCTTGCCACCACGAACGAAGGGAGTCAGCAGGTCAATCACCTTGATCCCGGTTTCGAACAATTCGGTGTTGGTCGACAGGTCTTCGACTTTGGGAGCCGGGCTATGAATCGGGCGGGACTCGGATGCATTGACCGGACCGCGGCCATCAACGGGCTCACCCAGCATGTTAAAGACGCGGCCGAGGGTCGCTTCGCCGACCGGGACGGTGACCGGGCTGCCGGTATCGACACAGTCCTGTCCGCGGCGCAGTCCTTCGGTGCTGCCGAGGGCAACGCAGCGAACGCGTCCGCCGCCGAGCTGTTTGGAGACCTCTCCGGTCAGAGTTTTCAGGCTGCCGTCAGGCTGTTTGACTTCGACGGTTACCGCGTTGTAGATCGAGGGCAGAGATTCGGCGGAATATTCCGCGTCGAAAGTCGATCCGATAACCTGGGTGATCTTGCCGATCCGGGATGCTGTTGCTGTAGACATGGCTTTGATGGATTGAAGATTTCTGGATTTTGGTTTGTTTGTAAAGTATTCAAGTAAAAAAAGTAGTTCGGTGGTCCTCCACCGAGGGTCACGGCGGGGGGACCGCCGTACTACTTCTTTTTGTTCACGGCGGGGACCGCCGTGCTACTTTGTGGTTTGGTTTATCCGCTGAGTGCTTCCACGCCGCCGATGACTTCCATGATTTCGCCAGTGATTTGCGACTGACGGGCACGGTTGTAGGTGCGGCTGAGTTCCTTGATCATGTCAGAGGCACTCTTGGTGGCGTTTTTCATGGCGACCATTCGGGCGATCTGTTCGCTGACGGCGCTGTCGAGGAAACACTTGAACAGTTTCGCCTTGAAGCTGGCCGGGACGACTTCTGCGAGGATGCTTTTTGCGTCCGGGACGAATTCGTAAATCGAACTGCCCGTCGCGACTTCGCTTTTTGCTGCCGGTGCAGATTCGTCCACCAGGTTGCCCAGCGGCAGCAGGGTTTCAACGACGGTTTCCTGGCGGCTGATGGATTTGAATCGGGTATAGACCACATCCAGCCGGTCCATGTTTCCGGACACGAATTCTTCCATGTAGCGGGAAGCGATTTCGTCGACTTCTTCAAAGGCCGGTTTGTCGTCGAACTGCAGAAAGCTCTGGGCGATGTCGATCTTGCGGAACTTCAGGCCGGAAATGCCCCGTTTTCCCGAAACTTCCATTCGGACACTGGCTCCCACGTTTTCCGACAGCTCCGTGCGGCGGAGGATTGCCTGGCGAATGACGTTGCCGTTGAAGCCACCGCACAAACCGCGGTTGGCCGACAAAACCAGCAGCGTCGCGTTGCGGGTCTCTGGCCGGGGCTGCAGCAGCGGGTGGGAGACTTCCAGCCCGGCGGCTGCGAGGTCGGAAACCACCTGCGTGATTCGTTTGGTGTAGTCGGTTGCCGACGACGCCCTGTCCATGGCCTTCTTGAAACGCGCCGTCGCAATCAACTCCATGGTCCGCGTGATTTTGCGGATGTTGCGAATTGATTTGCGACGTTTGTCGAGTGCTCTGGCGTTGGCCATGACTTCGGTAGCGTTTCGTGAAAAAAGTGGAATGTACGATGGACGTCCTCGTCCGTCGTGTACTGGTTGATTGTTTTTGGGACGGACGTGGACGTCCATCCTACGGTTTGGACGGACGTGGACGCCCATCCATCGGTTTCGACGGACGTGGACGTCCATCGTACGTTGTTATGGCTGGAATCCCTTGTTGAATTCGTTGATGGCTTCGGTAACTGCTTTGGTCGCCGGATGGTCGGCTTTTTTCATGCAGTCGCCTTCGTTCTTGGCGGCGTCCAGCATTTCCCAGACGTCGCGTTTGCGGTTCTGGATAAACTCCAGAAACTCGGCTTCCCATTTCCGGACGGATTTGACGGGCACGTTGTCGAGGAAACCTTTGGTACCGGCAAAAATCACCATGATTTGGTCGACCACGTTCAGC
>JBGSVU010000292.1:0-2757 GCA_041752775.1 Pirellulaceae bacterium
GTCGTTCATGTGCGTTTCACAGAAATCACGAATAGACCAGGGAACAGAATCTGCAGGAAGTATGTTCCACCGCGCGGCGTTTTTCCATCCCCAGCCAGGCTCTTCGCCCGCGGGATTCTTCCCGGGCCGACAGATTCCGGATTCTGGACCGGTGACTGAAATGCTGTTTCAGGAAAAATCTGCAGGGTCCCTTTTCGAGTTACCGGCTGCAGCCGAATTCGATTCCACTGTAGTGACCCGTGCACTGCCGGGTGGGCCATCAGTTTTGGCCGCCCTTCGCTGCTATTGACCGGATTGCCCTGGATGCTGCTCCTGGTCCGTTCGCTGCTTTTGCAGGCGGAGCTGGGGAACCGCAAAATCACCACGCCGCCGAGTCGCTGTTGAACAACTCGCTGAGACTGGCATAGAGTTCGGGCATTTCAGTTTTCAGCTGGACTGCGGCCTCAAAAAAATACTCGCAGGCCACGGCAAAGAATTCGGCGCGGTCGGTGGCGGCGTACGGATCCAGCAGATTCCGCTGCCCCTGGGCCAAGTCCTCGCGCAACCGCTGATACTCCCTCGCGGCGACCGTTTCCCAGCGGGACTGGGACTCCCGACTGGACAGCACCGGATTCCCGCTGATGTCGCCATCCAGTCCGTCGAGGTGATGCGCCAATTCATGCACCACCACGTTGCGACCTGGTACGATTTGCCGGACATCGATCCACGACAGGACGATGGGGCCCCGGTGCCACGCTTCGCCGATCCGCGTGCTGTCGCTGACGATCAGTCCCTGGCGGGTCTCGCGCCGAAACGAAGAAGGATAGACAAGCACCGTCTGGACGCCTTCGAAGCAGTAGTCGTCGATGCCGACCAGCATCATCGCCGCCTGGGCCGCGATCACCACTTTCATTTCGTCGGTCAGGACGAGCCCGTTGCAGCCTTCCCAGTTTTTTTCAGCGACAAAAATCCGGGTGTTGTCGGAAAATTTTCTTCGGGTCGCGCTGTCCCAGTGACGGCTGGGAGGAACAGCCGCCGAAAGGACCTCTTCCCAGTCTGCCGGTAACGTGCTGGCCAGCAGTTGGCGCCGCCGCCGTTTTTTCCACCACCCGAATATCACGTCAGTCGCCAGTCGAGGCCAATGTCGAAATTGACTGCGGAATGAGTCAGGGCGCCGGCGCTGATCCGGTCGACTCCGGTGCGGGCGATGGCGCCAACCGTTTGCAGATTCACGCCACCGGACGCCTCCAGCTGGACCCGCGGTGCCGCCCGGTCGCGCATCGCCACCGCCGTGCACAACTGTTCCAGCGTCATGTTGTCCAGCAAAATCATGTCCGGATCGAGGGACAGCGCCGACTGCAACTGGTCCATCCGGTCGACTTCGATCTGCACCGACGTCGCCCGCCCCTCCGGCAGGACTGATTCGTTTTCGGCGATCCACTGTCGGGCCCGGCGGACTGCCTCGGCGACTGCATCGGTCCCTTCGGGCAACAGCCGCGAGAGCATGGCGAGGTGGTTGTCCTTGATCAATACCGCGTCATACAGCCCCATCCGGTGGTTCGTTCCGCCGCCGCAGCGAACCGCGTACTTCTCCAGCTGTCGCCAACCCGGTGTGGTCTTGCGCGTGTCAAAAATTCTGGCCCGGGTTCCCCCGACCGCATCGACGAACTGGCGCGTCAGTGTCGCAATCCCCGACAGTCGTCCCATGAAATTCAGACAGGTTCGTTCCAGCAGCAGGATCTCGCGCGCATCGCCATGCCATGTGGCAATCGTGCTGCCGGGATGGACGGGTTGGCCGTCCTCCAGCGAAGCCTCCAGTTGCATCCCGCTGTTACGCTGCTGCAGGACACGCTGGCAGACGGCCACCCCGCAGACGATCCCGCTGCCGCGCGAGACAAAACGGGCGCTCCCCGCCACGGTTTCGGGAACCACGCTCAGGCTGGTGCAGTCGACTCCATTGCGGACATCCTCGTCCAGGGCCAGCGCCACCAAGTGGTCCAGCGCCACCAGCGTTTCTTCGTCCATTTCGGGCATTCGGTCCATTTCAGGCATTCGGTCCGGATTGACGTTTTCAGGATGGAGCAAAAGGTTCCACGCGTCCGGAGACTTGCAGACCGGACAGGGTCTCTCCGACAATCTGCAGACTGCGTTCGCCATCAAACAGCAGCAGGTCGATAAAAGTCTCCTCCACGCCAAAGGCACCACCGATCACCATCCCGCTGCGGCCGGGCTCGAGCGATTCGGACAGTGTGTCTTCGATGGCGCCACGCATCTCGGACTGTTCGCCGTCGGGGAAAATGTCCGTTGGCAAAGCAACATAGACCAGCTCCGCGCCGGTTCCTTCCAGAGGGTTGTCGGCCAGCTGGCCATCGTTTTCGATGTACTCAAAGACCATTTCCGGAATCAGGCTGGTCCCGACCACCGTGTCGCCGCGCGGACCGTCGAGTTGTTCCTGCAACTGGTACATCGTCCAGGATTCGAGCGGGTTGAATTTTTCCCAGTTGTACCAGGCGTTCATGCTGGCGATAAAATCAGGCAACTCGGCCAGAGGCCTGGTTTTGTCATCAGGATCAAACTCTTCGATGGCAATCTCGCCCAGCCACTGTTTGGTTCCGAATTCACCCAGTGTTTCATCCAGCAACACGAAGAGAATCTGAAAGTGATGTTCCTCGGGAACTTCGGTCAGTGCGGGATGCCAGGCAACAATGTTGATGCACTCCTCTTCTTCATCCACCTCGGTACGAACCCTGAAGCCGCCGATATCGACACTCTGGTGAG
>JBGSVU010000293.1:0-10354 GCA_041752775.1 Pirellulaceae bacterium
CAGTACCCGTTCCGGTCTTTCCTTTGTGGGGAGTGGCTGCGCCAACTGCCGTCAAACCGGTTATCGCGGCAGCCTGGGCCTGTTCGAACTGATGACCATCAACGAATCGATCCGCACGCTGATTCACTGGCGCGGCAACGCAGCAGAAAACCGCGAGGCAACTCAGTCGGCAGGCATGAAACTAGTCCGCTCAGACGGAAACGATAAGGTTCAGCGCGGAATAACCACCGAAAGCGAAGTCATCCGGGTCTCGCAAATCGGTGACTGAAGTCAACTGCTTTCGGGACCGTGAAAGTAAGCCTTCAGTTGCCCAGCAACCGGCCGGATCGCGTTGCGATCTCCAGAATTCTCGACAATTCGGCCACCAGCCGCAAAAGAGCCCCAAATCCCTACAGTCACAATTCGGCCAAAACTAAGTCCACAATACGGAACGAAACACTTTGAAAATCGAACACCAACTCTAACCCCGGCCCCCGGAGAAGCTCCCGTTAATCCGGCTTTCGGCCGTTGATCGATATCAACTCTCCGTCTTCACCTACTACTACAATTGCACCGTTGTCGGGGAACTCAGAGGGAAGTTCCTCAATCAACACAATCCACGCTTGAACCTCTTGGCTGACAGAAACTGCAAAAATGTCTGTAGCGTCAACAAAATCAGGAAACACATTGTCAAACGCAACACCGATTTCCACTCCCGGTGTTATTTTTTCAGATTTTCGTGCGTTGCATCCGGGGCCGACAAAAACCATTGAACAAATAACGATTTTTATTGCAAGGGGCGATACCCGTACGAATCCATGCCTGCGCGGCGAATGCCTTTTGCCTGGAAGTTTCATCATTGGCTCATTTCTGTTTTCCCACCGTCCGCCTCCCTACTCCTGCACAGAATTTAAAAAATGAACCAAAGAGGCCTACCCCCTTTGATCGGCTGTGAAAACCGAAAACCAAGACTGACCCCAGCGAAGCTCCCGTAAAGCCGGCGATGGGCAAGCCCAATCAACTCGGAAATTGCATTGGGCCGTCCGGCCCGTACGCCCAGAATTGCCTGTTCGATGGTTCCGTTTCCGACATGGGGCGCCCCACTTAAAAAAAATGCTCGGTGGTGAATCGTCTGAAAATGCAGCTACAGTTTAACTCCGATTGTGACCCGAGTCAGCCCTCACGAACTATCCCCAAAGGGCCCGCCCGTGATCGTCGAAACACCCGTGCAATATGGCTTTCCCCAAGGCGACAACGGAGCGATGTCGCACGAACCGGAATTGGTCTGCGGCTCTTTGAACGCTGGTGGTGACTTGAATCATTGGCGTTTCTGCGGGATATTTGAAGCGTTGGCATGGGTTGCACCCGCGCGCTGGCGGTGCGATCGCCCGGCCCTGGGTGACTGGTGGTACCGGTAGTGCCCGCAATGCCGCAAAAAGTCGTGGGCCACATGTCCCGCCGTTGATTTCAATTTTTATCCTGGGAGTCGCTGTACAGATGAAACGCGCAAAAATCACGATCGTTGGTGCGGGAAATGTCGGAGCCACGACGGCTCACTGGTGCGCCTCGATGGAACTGGGTGACATCGTTTTGCTGGACATCCCGGCGGTCGGTGACATGCCGGCCGGAAAGGCTCTCGATTTGATGGAGGCCTCTCCGATCATGGGTTTTGATTCCCGCATCCACGGAACCAGCGACTATGCCGATGCGGCTGGCAGCGACGTGGTTGTGATCACGGCCGGAATCGCGCGGAAACCGGGGATGAGCCGCGACGACTTACTGGCGACCAACGCAAAAATCGTTACCGCGGTTTCGGAACAGGTCAAACAGCACTGCCCCAACGCTGTCGTGATCGTCGTCAGCAATCCGCTGGACGCCATGGTCCAGCAGTGCCAGAAAGTGACCGGATTTCCGTCCAGCCGGGTGATGGGCCAGGCAGGGGTCCTGGACACGGCGCGTTTTCGCACCTTCATCGCCATGGATCTCGGCGTCAGCGTCGAAGACGTTTCGGCCATGTTGCTGGGTGGCCACGGCGACACGATGGTACCGATTCCGTCCTGTACCAGCGTGGGCGGAATTCCGATTACCCAGTTGATGGACGAGGCGCGGCTGGAAATGCATGTCGATCGGGCACGGAAAGGTGGAGCCGAGATCGTGGCCCTGCTGAAAACGGGCAGCGCCTACTACGCTCCCGCCGCGGCCACGGCGCAGATGGTCGAAGCGATCGTGCGCGACAAAAAACGGCTGATTCCGGTCGCAGCACTTTGCAACCAGGAGTACAAAGTGGGTGGATACTACGTCGGCGTACCGGTGATCCTCGGCAGCGCCGGTATCGAAAAAATTATCGAACTGAAACTGACCGAAAAGGAACAGAAAGCGTTCGATTACAGCGTCGCTGCCGTGAAGGAACTGGTGGGTGCGATGGACAACCTGATGGCCGCCGCGGTTTAACCGCGTGTCTGAAAACTACCAGCAATGCGCGGCCCGACCCGCTCACCATCCGGGCTTGTCCCGGTGGGAGCGTGTCTGAAAACTACCAGCAATACGCGGCCCAACCCGCTCACCATCCGGGCTTGTCCCGGTGGGAGCGTGTCTGAAAACTACCAGCAATGCGCGCGGGTTCGCTGTAGTTGTCAGACCTGTTCACCGACCGGCACGGGGCCGGGGGGGTCTGATGGTGTGGCGCCGTTACGGGATTTGGGGTCCCGGAACTCCCGATGCCTGGCAGTACTACCGGCTGGTCCAGGGAACTGGACCGCATGGATTGGACCGATTTTGGCGATCTTCCTGCTTTTTTTCCCTTCCCGCCGGATGCGCGTTATCATTTCTGTCGAAACTGCGGTGATAAAAATTGCCGAAAACGAATTCGGAAGGTCCCTATCCAACCTGTTGGGCTGCGATTCAGACTGATGGCTATCGCCGATTCTCAACCTGACTTGCGTTTGCCGCCGGCAGCGACTGCTGGTCGTCCGTGGCCCGCTCCTGGATACTCGCCCTGCACGCGGATGAACTGGCATGAGGTGCTGTTCATGCACTGGCCGATTTGCGAGGACCACCTGGTAACACTGTTGCCGGAAGGTGTGGAGCTGGACCGGTTTGAGGGTCAGGCGTGGATCGGGATCGTACCTTTCCGGATGTCGGGCGTTGCGGCCAGGTGGTTGCCGCCTCTCCCCTGGCTGTCACGGTTCCCCGAAGTCACGGTGCGGACTTACGTGATCGTCGATGGCAAACCCGGTCTGTGGTACTTCAGCCTGGACGCGACCAGCCGTTTTGCGGTCCTGCTGGCCAAATGCATCTTTGCCTTGCCCTACAGCGATTCAAAAATCGCAATGACGCGAGACGGGATGTGGCGGCGATTTTTCAACCGCCGCACCGAAGCGGGCCGGGTCACGGCCGAGCTGGATGTCGAGTACCGGCCGGTCGGACCGGTTTTCCAGGCACCGGCGAACACCCTCGATCACTGGTTGACCGCGCGGTATTGCCTGTACACCCGGAATCCGCAGGGCGAAATCCTGAGAGGGGAAATCGATCACGCTCCCTGGCGGTTGCGAAACGTGCAGGCGATTGTGCATCGCAACACCATGGTCAACGCCTTGGGACTGGCCCTGCCAGACCAGTGTCCGCGCGTGCTTTATTCCGATTACAACCGGGTGGGATCCTGGCGGAATAAGCGGATCGGTTGCCCTACCGGCAACTGTTGACCAGGCATCCCCGTGTTTCGACGTGGTGTGTGCAGTCCCACCAGCGCCAGTCCCATCAGGCAGGTCAGCACTGAAAACAGCCAGGTGTTGCTCATCAGGGCAATATTCAGCAATACCGCGATGGCTATCCACGAGGCCAGCCGCTGGGGCATCAGCCAGAGAAAGGCGCACAACAACTCCGTGCCCGTGACCAGCCACGCAAACCATCCGGCAATCTCCCGCAAAGCAGCCTGGTCAAACTGGTTGCGCAGAATATTGAACAGCCAGTAGTCCCGGCCGGAAAAGTAAATCTCGAACAGGACTTCTCCCGACGCATAGCCCGGCGTCATTTTTCCCACCGCGCCGCCCAGAAAAATAACCGACAGAATCAGCTGGGCCAGCCAGGCTCCATCAGACAACAAGTCGCTGTCGGCAGCATCAATCCGGCTGGCCATCCACAGACACCAGACCCCCGTCCAGCAACAGGTCAGAAAAGTCACATCGTTGTAGCTTTGCTGGTGCAGACACAATACTGCCAGGCATGCAGTCGCCACTCCCGTAAGCGCAATCAGCACCCGCCGCGAACCAGCAAACAGCGCCAGAAAAACCGCTACTACAGATCCGGCATAACAGCCACCAGACAGCCAGACCGACCGCAGCGGCGCAGGAAAAAACGGATCTTCCAGCGGACAGGCCTGATAAATCCGAAACGCCGCGACAAAAAAAATGACCTTCCACAACAGCGACACCAGCATCGCAAACAGCACCGTGCGCAAAACCAGCAGGCCGTCCCGCCGGATCTCGCCGACATCACAGTCTGCCGGGAGGTTCATTACGGCAGCGGTACTGGAGCCGGGCGTCATTCCAAAGGCCCCCCTGTCAGGACCCACCCACCGCCGTCGTCCGGGCGAAGTCGCCATTCGGTGGTCCGCTGTTGCGACTGATAGCGTGAACGAACGTACAACCAGGTCTCAAGCGGATTCTGCATCATCCGGGCGCGGCTGTCGGCGAATGTGGCCAGCCGTGTGGGAAAGTGATTGACCATTCCGGTTTTGATCCCGACCGCAGGTGGAACCACCAACTGGTCCGGCGTCAACCGCTGGTGCGCCAGCCAGTAACGGTTCTCAAGGTTGTACATCGGCGGAATCGGTTGCTGGACCGCCCACGCCGCGAAGGAACGGGTCGCGAGGTGAAAGCGGTTGATCGTGGTCTGCTGCACGGCGGTTGAAAACGGCAGACAAACCAGCCAGGCAGCAATCATCGCTACCGCCGCGACCATTGCCAGGCCGCCCCAGTCCCGGCGGGAAAAGCAGTTCTGCAAGAAGCGAGCGGCACGAAACCCCGTGCGTCGTTGCGGAGCCTGAATTTTTCCGGGAGATTCCACCGTCGATGGAAACCTTGCTGGGGGGCTGAAGAGAAAAACGTCCTGAACGGTTCCTTTATCGGCATTCTGACCAGCCTGAACAGGCATAGTGCAGGGGCCTGACGATTAAAGGGATTGGAACCCCTGATGCAGCATTGCAAAACGAATCGTTCCGCTGAAAGTTCTTCTGGCATGTGCGGTCAAGTGCGATTTTGCCCATTTTTCAGATGGCAGTTTTTTACCGGATGAAAACGAGGCATTCCGGGAAATTGTCTTTACACCACACTGTTTTTTTTCGTCCGCGATGGTGATACCGACAGGCATAGTGGGACTCGCAACTCTATCCACGACTGGGGCTGGCGAGCCCGCTCTGTGCGATGGCGTGCATTCCCAATGGTGCCCTGCTGGTTAAAATAAAGAGACCCGCTGGTTGCGGCCAGTTCCTGCTGCGGGTTGTCACAACACAACTGGCCTGTCTGCGCCATAATTTGAGAACATGGGTGAGCAAAACGTCCAACCGCTGTCGACCGAATCCAGGCGACAGTTTCTGCGCCATCTGCTGGACGACATCAATTCGCTGGAAACGATGATACGCGATGGCATGATCGAACAGGGGGTGACCCGGATCGGGGCAGAGCAGGAATATTGTCTGGTGGCAGACGACTTGCGTCCGGCCATGACGGGACCGGAGATTCTGGCAGCTACTCCGGATTCGCACTTCACGTCGGAGCTGGCCCGCTGGAACCTCGAGATCAACCTTGATCCGCAGGATTTGACTGCGGGCTGTATTCACCGGATGGAAACCCAGTTGCGGGGACTGCTCGATCTGGCCGACCAGCGCGCGGCGGATTTTGACAGCCGGGTGGTGCTGACCGGAATCCTGCCGACGATCCGCCAGAGCGACCTGGATTTCTGCAACATGACACCCAACCCCCGTTACCGGGCGCTGAATGCGGTATTGCGCCAGATGCGCGGAGAGGATTTCAGTCTGCATCTGGAAGGGGTTGACGAGATCAACCTGCGGCACGATTCGATTCTGTTTGAGGCCTGCAACACGAGCTTTCAGATTCACCTTCAGATCGACCCGGACGAATTTGCCGACCGGTACAACTGGGCCCAGATAATTGCCGGACCGGTGCTGGCCTGCTGCGTCAATTCGCCGTTGTTGCTGGGCAAGGAATTGTGGAGCGAAACGCGGATCGCGCTGTTTCGCCAAAGTCTGGATATCCGGCATCCCGGCAGTTTCGTCAGCGATCGCCAGCCGAGAGTGGCGTTCGGGTTTGACTGGATAAAGGCCAGTGCCGCCGAGATTTTCCGGAACGACGTCACGATATACCCCTTGATCATCGCGGCGGAAATGGAAGGGCGCAGTTCGCAGGAAGTTCTGCGGGATGGCGGGATACCGAAACTGACCGCGATGAATCTGCACAACGGAACACTCTACAAATGGAATCGGGCCTGTTACGGGATCGGCGGCGGCAAACCGCATCTGCGCATCGAAAATCGTTATATCCCGGCTGGTCCGACGCCACACGACGAAATGGCCAACACGGTTTTCTGGGTGGGTTTGATGCTGGCGATGCCGCAGCGGCATCGCGGCCAGTGGGACCAGCAGTTCTGGTTCCAGGATGTGCGCAGCAATTTTCTGAAAGCCGCCCGCACCGGACTGTCCAGCAAAATGGTCTGGTTCGGGGAGTATTGCGACGCCAGCCGGCTGGTGCTGGAACAGTTGTTGCCGATGGCGGCCGACGCACTGGGTCGTGCCGGAATTCCATCGGAGGAATTTGCCCCTTTTCTGGAAACGGTTTCCCGGCGGGTTGCCCGGCGTCGAACCGGTGCCGACTGGATTGTCGAATCGCTGCGGCGCCTGCGACGAAAACACACTCTCGAAGAATGCCAACTGTTGATCACCCATTCCATGGTGGAATTGCGGCGGGAGGGGGGTCCTGGGCATGAATGGCCGACCCCCCAAAGTGCGGTTTTGAAGGCGATTCCCGGCCGCTATCAGCGGGCCGAAAGCATTATGTCCACATGGTTGGTGACCGTTCGTCAGGACGATTTGCTGGAATTTGCCGGAACCCTGATGGACTGGAACGGTTTTCACCACTTGCCAGTAGAGAATGACCAGGGGAATATCACTGGTATTGTTTCGGCGCGGGACATCAGCGAATATCGGCAGGCCAATCCGGCCAACAGGGATGCACTGGTACGGGACTGTATGAGCAGCGAGATTGTGACAATTGCTCCCGAGACATCGCTCGACCAGGCCGAAAGCATGATGCACGAAAACGGTTTCGGCAGCCTGCCGGTCGTACGGGAGGGCAGGGCAATCGGCATCATCACGGCCGAAGACATCCGGAATTACAGAAAGAAACTCAACCAGGCATGACGGCATTTTCGTTTTGTGGAATTTCTCACCAGACCGGCCGGGTGATCGGACGCGCGGGAGGCCACAGGTTCGGACCGGGTGTGGTGGTGTTTGCCGGTTTGCACGGTAACGAGCCAGCGGGGATTCTGGCGCTGCAGCGGGTGTTTGCGCGGCTGGAGCCGCTGTCGCAGGAAATTCATGGCCACGTCACCGGACTGGCCGGGAATCTGTCGGCGCTCGCCTCGGGCCAGCGTTTTCTGTGGCACGACCTGAACCGGTTGTGGACTCGCGAATACGCCCGACTGGCCCGCGCCGGATCATTCAGTGGTCCCGACGACCGGATCGAATTGCAGCAACAGCGTGAGCTTCTGGGCATCGTCGATCCGCTGCTGGCCAGCAACGACCCGCTGTTTTTTATTGACCTGCATACGACTTCGGCGCCCTCGGTGCCGTTTGTGGCGATCAATGACCAGATGGCCAATCGCCGTTTCGCACTGAAATTTCCTGTGCCCACTGTATTGGGAATCGAAGAATACCTGGAAGGACCTCTGCTGAGTTTCCTGAACGACTTCGGACACGTTGCCCTGGCGTTTGAAGCGGGACAACATGACGCCATGAGTTCTGTGGATGCTCACGAATCGTTTGTCTGGATGGCGCTGGTGGCGGCCGGTGTTCTGAAACGGTCGCTGGTTCCGGATTACGCAATGCACGAGGCACGGCTGGCAGGGTTTGCCGGACCGGTGCGCGGGATTTTTGAAGTGATTCATCGCCACGCGATTACTTCGGGTGACGGATTTTCGATGCGGCCGGGGTACGTCAATTTTGCCCCCCTGACCAGGAACGAAACACTTGGATCGGATTGCGACGGCGCGGTTCGTTCGCCGGCAACTGCCAGAATTTTCATGCCGCTTTACCAGCCTTCCGGCGAAGACGGCTATTTCCTGGTGCGTCCGGTGCCCCGCTGGGCGATGTGGTTGTCGGCGATTTTGCGACGCCTGAATTTTGACGGCCTGTTGACTTGGCTGCCAGGCGTCTCCCGCGATCCGGACTCGCCGCACACACTGGTTGTGAACAAACGGGTCGCGCGGTTGCTCGCCCGGGAACTTTTTCATCTGCTCGGTTATCGACGCAAAAAGGAAACTGGCGAGGCGATGCTGTTTTCGCGGCGCGAGATCGGGCCGGAACCTCAAAAATGAGGCGACTGCCGTACGGCAGGGCTCTGCTTCGCTCCGGACGCGTTGCACCCGACTCCTCCAACTCCGCCTGTCGCACGGGCGGTCGACGGCCGCTTTGCTCTGCATGGGTAACCGGGAAACTCGCGTTTCAGACCGCGGGCAATTCAAACCCCGCGCGATACTGACGAGTCATCAGCCTGTTGGCAGCGTCAGCGTTTTCTCCGGTGAATTGCCCGGCCGAATTGTCGTAGCCATGTGTTTGGCCGAGGATCCAGGGCTGGTCCAGGGTGACGTTGCTGTTGAGGGCAGCGAATTTCTCTGGCGCTGCGATCAGCCGCGCAATCATCTCCTCGGTCCGCGGCGTGGCGGCAAAGGCTGCCGACACGGCGTCGGGGCTGGAGGATTCGCCCAGTCTGAAAGCGATGTTGGCCATGTGAGCCATGGCGGAGGAATTCGCGGCCACGGCCGCTTCGCTCCGCAGCAGGGAACGGTCGCCTGCCAGAATTGCTTCGGCAAAATTGCCCATGTGGGCGACCAACCCGTCGCCGCCTTTCTGGGATTCGTCGCGGGCGAATTTTTCCCGGCGTCCGTCCCGATGTTCAAAAGTGCCGCCGCCCCGGCCGCCCGCAAACATTCCCCCTTCGGTTTCGATCAAGACACCGACGCCCACGCGCCGCGGGGCCTCGCCAGCTTCTTTCAAATCCATGACTTCGAACGAAAACGGAATACCGCCATGCGTCCCGTAACAGGCCATCACGTTCGGTGTGTTGCCGGCATCATCCCATCCAAAACGGTTTCCTGCGGCGACCATGGTCTCTGGCAGGGACGGGCGATTCCCCAGCGCCCAATTGATCAGGTCCCATTCGTGTGGCCCCTGATTGCCCACATCTCCGTTGCCCGTATTGAAATCCTAGTGCCAGTCGTAATGCAGTCTGGGGCGCAAAATGGGCTGGTCCGCCGCCGGTCCCAACCACGCTTCGTAGTCGATGTGCGCCGGTATTTTCAGTGGGGAATCAAGTTTGCCAATGGGATCGCGGGCGCGGTGGCAGGTCCCGTGAACCGACAGGACTTTGCCGAACTCGCCCGAATGCAGTCGCTCGTAAAAAGGAAGCAATGCCGAATCCGACCGGTTCTGGAAACCGCACTGCACGATCCGGTCGTGTTGCCGTGCAGCGGCGACCACCATCCGACTCTCGTGCATGTTGTGTGAAATTGGTTTTTCGATGTAAACATGTTTGCCCGCAGCACAGGCCCGCATCGTGACCAGCGTGTGCCAGTGGTTGGGAGTGGCCGACGCGATCGCATCGATGTCATCGCGTTCCAGCAACTCATTCAGACTGGCGGTGCGAACCAGGTCGGTGTTGTCGGGTTCGAATCCACCAAGAATGTTACTGTCGACGTCACACAGCCCGACCAGTTCGAACTGTTCGCAGGCCCGAATGGCGCCGATCAAGTCCCGACCGCGCCCGCCAAATCCGACGACCGCAATACGTATTTTCTCGCTGCGGACGGCAGGCACCGCGTGCAAATCCGGTATCAGTGCCGTGCCGGCAACCACTGCTGCCGAAGCCTGTACAAAATTGCGTCGGGAGATTTTCATCAAAGTTCACCTTGATCTGGAACAGATGGACGGGTTCTGCGACGGAGAATTTGCAGGATTTCCATTCTAACCCGGATGATTCGCCCGGGCCAAGGCGACGCGTGGGATCCGTGTCACCCAGCCGCGCACCGTCCCGATCCGACTTACCCAAGCCGTCGCAAAATTGCCCATTCAACTTTGCCGCAGACG
>JBGSVU010000294.1:0-3190 GCA_041752775.1 Pirellulaceae bacterium
GCGACTGGCCCGGCGACCGATATTTAAGGCAGGGAGTACGGGCAAACGGATGGGTTCTGCTGAACCAGGTTTCTCTCGGTTATGAAATATGGCGGCAACTGAACGGATTCCCACCGGTCATCGCGACTGGCGAACCGGGAAAAACAGGCGACAAGGCAGACAAGGTCAAACTGCCCAAGCTGTAGCCTGCGCCGGGGGACTGAATTCAATCCTGCGTTTTTCCTTTTTGGTCGTCCTCGCCTGCAGCGGGCTGGTCGGTCTTGGGCCCATTGCCGCGGCCTTCGGCCAAGAACCCCGATCCGTTCGGACGGGCAATTTTTCTGGACGCCCGGATTTCGAGTCCAGCAGTTCCAGCGACACCGCCAGCGCCGCCTCAACCGGCGATGCATCGTCCGCAGCGGACAGCAATGCGGTTCCGGAACGAGGCATCGGGACAACCACTCGGGACCAGCAGTTAAAACTCTCCGATGTAATTGCAAGCGTTTACCAGGCGTATCCTGCCGTCGAACAGGCGCGGCTGGAACAGTCGCGAACAGAGGGGATGGTGCTGGAATCGTGGGGGGCGTTTGACACCAAAGCCCTGGGTTACGGAATTTCCGAGCCGACTGGTTTTTACCGCAACAACCAGCAGGGTCTCGGCCTGGCCCGCCAGACCTGGTGGGGCGGATACCTCTCGGCGGGATACCGGCTGGGGCGGGGTGATTTCCAGCCCTGGTACAAGGAACGCGAGACCAACAAAGGGGGCGAGTTCAAAATCGGGCTCGGCATGCCCCTTTTGCAGGGACGCGCAATCGATCCCAGTCGCGTTGCGGTCTTTCAGGCCAGTCTGGCGACGCAAACCGTGAATCCCCAAATCCGCCAGACCATCCTCGAGGTTTCGCGCGACGCGGCGTCCGTTTATTGGGACTGGATTGCAACCGGCGCGGTCCTCGATGCACAAAAAGAACTTCTGGATTTGGCCGAGACGCGTGGGGAACAGTTCAGGGAAGGAGTCGAGGCTGGAAAATTCGCCGAAGTCGATCTGGTGTTCAACCGCCAGCTGATCGCCGAACGCAGCGGCAAGGTCCTCGAAACCGAGCAGAAATTCCGGGCTTCCGGTTTCAAACTGGCCCTCTTTCTGCGCGACGAAACGGGCCAGCCGATGGTCCCCGACGACTCCTGGCTGCCCCACAGTTTTCCGGTGATCGAGCCGGTATTGCCACTGGACTTTGCCGCCGAACTGGCTGCTGCGCTAAATCGTCGGCCCGAACCGCAACTGTTGCAACTGGAGTTGCAACAACTGGGACTGGAACAGCGGCTGGCCTGTAACAACCTGCTGCCCCGCGTGGATCTGCTGGCCGAAGCGTCCCAGGACATGGGCACGCCGGCGTCAACAATCAATGACAAGGGCCCATTTGAACTGGTCGTCGGTTTGCAGGGCGAAGTGCCCCTGCAGCGTCGAAAAGCCCGCGGGAAAATCCAGTCCACCGAAGCGAAACTGGCGCAGGTGACGCAAAAGCTGCGTCTGCAGTCCGACAAAATCGGGACGGAAATCCGCATGGCATGGAATGCACTCGAACTGACCAGCCGCATCGTGGACCAGGCCGAAGCCGCACTGCGGGCCTCCGTCGATACGCTCGACCGTTACCGGTTCGCATTCGAAAAGGGCAAGGCGGACCTGATCTACCTGAATCTGCTGGAAACGAAGCTGAATGAAACGGAGATCAAACTGATCGAAGCCCAGCGGAACTGGTTCATTGCCCTTGCTGACCTGCAGGCCATCCTTGGGCTGGACCCGCTGGACCAGGCACAGGCTGTTGCGACCCTGCCTGAGTCCGGTCGCCCCGGCCCCGGCAATCTGCCCGACCCAGCAGTCATGCCGGATGAACCGGAACCCCGGAACGGCGACCGGGACCCCGCAGAACGTTCACCCGACGAAGATGCCGGAGCTTGATTTCCAGAGGCCAGGCTGGCTTCAGGTGTCGCGTTGCCAGCTCCTGTGAATAACAGCCTGTCCCAAAAGGGGTCAAACCCGGGTCAGACCCCTGGAAAGGCAGAGTGAAAGTACGATGGACGTCCTCGTCCGTCGAATTTAGCAGTTTTCGACGGGCGAGGACGTCCATCGTACCCCAATTCCTGAACTTGACGGACCACTGGCGCCTTGCGGCTGATGATTGCCATTGTTCTTCGCATTTTTGTGGGGAAGTCGCGCTGTTCCGCCAGGGCGGATTGAGCGAAACGGCCTGCAAACCAGGCGAACTAATGGTGCCCCGCGCCGTCGGCATCCCCGATCTGCCGGGCCCTGTACCCTCCCTGGCTGGCAAAATAGCCCAGCAGGATCAGATAGCAAACCAGCATGACGGCCGGAAAGATGACCATCTTGGCCATCGCACTTTGTTTCGCGGCCGAAACCGTGGACTGAATTTCTGCAGCCTGCGCTGTGGGCAATGCCTTCAGTTTGTCATCATCCACGGCCGTGTAGCTGCCCAGTATGTAGCTGTCCGATTTTGAAATCGATCCGTAAACACCCGGGTGGGACTTTTCGACGGCCACCTCGGCTGACTGTTCCTGCATGTGTCCAATCAGCGGTCCGCCGATAATTCCGACGGTTAACATTCCAATTCCTGCGATCGCGTTGAGCGTCAGGGCGCCACCTTTGGGGAATTGCTCGGCCACCACACCCAGCATGGTTGGCCAAAAATAGGTTTTTCCAATTCCATAAAGCGTTGCCGCCGCGAAAATCGTCGCAAACGTCGTCGCCAGTGACAATGAATAGAGACCAGCCATGGCCAGAACCGAGCAGAAAATCAGCAGGCCCAGAGGCGTCAGCAAACGGACCACCGGTCCGGCAAAGAACCGCAACACCATCATGATCGCCGAAGTGTAGATCAATACCCAGAGCGGACTGTTGCCCGCCGCCTTCATGGGTGCCTCCATCAATCCCGTAATCGCTCCGTCCGTTCCCAGTTCCGTCGTGGCCAGCGGCATCATGATCAAACAGAGGAAGATCATCATCGGGCGGCCAATCGAACGACAATAGATCGCGTAAACAATCGTCGTCGCCGCAGTCAATCCATAAACTGCATAATTGACTGTTTGCTGGTCAAACGACCCGGGATCATTGAAAAAAGTCATCGCCAGCTGTTTGAAAATCAGAAACGATGCCAGCGCGGCTCCGGCAAATCCAATCTCGGCCAACATCTCCCGGTAG
>JBGSVU010000295.1:0-13772 GCA_041752775.1 Pirellulaceae bacterium
GGCTGTTCCGAAAATTTCTGGCGCGGAGATTCTCAAATTCGGATCCCAGAACATGGGCCCCGGCGGGGCCGGCATCGAACTGAAACTGCTGGCCAGCGAAGGCAGCGAACTGGCCCTGCCCGAAGCCACCCGCCAGTGCAAGGAATTTCTGGCATCCAAACTCGGAGTCTTTGACATCGAAGACGACGCCCGGCCCGGCAAGTCCGAGGTTGTCCTGCGGCTGAACGACCTTGGAAAAGCCCTCGGCATGGACGAAAACCAGCTGGCCAGCACCATTCGCGGCGGTTACTTTGGCGAGGAAGTCCAGCGGCTGCAGCGCGGGAGGCACGAAGTCAAACTGATGGTGAGATATCCGTCAGCGGCGCGAAAAACCTTTGAAGACCTCGACAAGATCCGCGTTCGCGACAGCAACGGGCTGGAACGGCCACTCAACGAAGTGGCCACCTACGAATATCGCCGGGCGTTCTCCAGTATCAACCGTCAGAACCAGCGGCGGGCCGTGAAAATTACCGCCGACGTGGATCGCAAGGAGGCCAATCCGACCGATATTATCGCCCAGATGCAGACGGAGTTCATTCCCCAACTGCTGGCAGACATGAAAGAGAAATACAACGCCACACTGTCGGTGGACTGGGAAGGCGAACAGGCCAGTACGATGGAATCGTTCAAAAGCATGGCGGTCGGTTACGCCGTGGCCCTGCTGGCCATGTTTGTGCTGTTGACGCTGGAATTCCGTTCCTACACCCAGCCGGCAATCATCATGTCGATCATTCCGTTCGGCATGATTGGGGCCATCCTGGGACACGGTATTCTGGGGCTGGACCTGACGCTGTTCAGCTTTTTCGGAATGGTCGCACTGACGGGGGTGATCGTGAACGATTCGATCGTGCTGGTCGACTTCATCAATCACCGGGTTCGCGACGGGATTCCGCTGCAGGAAGCCATCCTTTCGGCCGGTCGGCGCCGTTTTCGGCCCATCCTGTTGACGACTTTGACGACCGTGGCCGGACTGTTTCCAATCCTGCTGGAACGCAGTCTGCAGGCCCAAGTCCTGATTCCCATGGCCGCCAGCCTGATTTTCGGCCTGATGACCGGCACTTTTCTGATCCTGATTCTGGTGCCGGTGTTTTATTCGGTCTATGGATCGGTACTGGGTCTGTTCGGGATTCCGCTGTATGTCGCAGAGGAAATGCACGAACACGACATCGTCCGTGAAAAACCGGCGATCGCCACATCACCCTCCAGCGATCCGCCCGAACTGGCCAATGTCTGAATGTCAGAGTAGATCATGGCCCAATGAGTCCGGCGAGTCCGCCCCATTGAGTCCGGCTGAATGGGTCGATCCCGAAGCAACTTCCGGCGGTATGAAAGCACTGACCGGTCCCGGAAAAAAGAGCAACCGCCTGCATCCACTCCCGGGAAGATGCAGGGCGGTTACCTCCCCCCAGCCACTGACAGCCGGGGTTCACGCAGTTCGCACGAACTGGATGCCAAAAAGATTCGGCACATGGGATAGAACAACATCGCGTCAAAAATCCTGCCACAAATCCAGGAAGGAATCCGGATTTTTTGGAAAATAGTTTTTGAACGGGCGTTTCAAAGGGAAAACTGGCCAATTTCGGTGACTTTTTCCGGGATCCAGGCCTTCAAACCGGGTCAGCAATGTATTGCCAGAGGATTTGTGGCCTTGAATGCTCCTCTGTCCGAATGCCCGTTACGCCCGGAAATACAGGCAATTGCGGACACCCGGGCGAAGTCAGAATTGACGATTCAACAGGATTTCCTGCTACGCAATCAGCGCAGCAACGACGGCCACGTTAACGATGTCGTCGATGGAGCAGCCCCGGGAGAGGTCCATGAACGGGGCACGAAGGCCCTGGACGATGGGGCCGATGGCGCCAGCGCCACCGATTCGCTGGGCGATTTTGTAGCCGATATTGCCTGCGTCGAGGTCGGGGAAGACAAAAACATTGGCTTTTCCCGCGACTGCTGAATCAGACGCCTTGCGCGCCGCGACTTCCGGATCAAACGCGGCGTCGAACTGCAATTCACCGTCAATCGCCAGATCCGGATCCAGGCCACGCGCGATCCGTGTGGCGCTCACGACTTTTTCAGCGTCCTCATGCGCGGCACTCCCCCGCGTGGAAAATGACAGCATTGCCACACAGGGCCGCTGGCCAGTCAAACGGAAATGAGTCGCAGCACTGGTGACTGCGATCTCGGCCAACTGCCCCGCATCAGGCCGGGGAACGACGGCACAGTCGGCAAAGGTCACGACCCGACCACCCGCCAGCTCCATCAGGAAACAGCTGGACACGAGTTTTCTTCCGGGCGGAGTACCGATCGTATGCAGGCCGGCGCGAATCACGTCGGCTGTGGTGGCCAGGCTGCCCGCAACGGCACCCTCGGCCTGGCCAGTCGCGACCAGCAATCCGGCAAAATACAACGGATCGCGTGCCAACGAACTGGCCTGGTCCGATGTCAATCCTTTGGCTTGCCGCATGGCAAGCAGATGCCCGACCACTTCGGCGTGCCGTTCAGAGTTCTGCGGATCGACAACTTCGATGGAGCCGCCGGGATTTTTCAGTTCCGGGCAGTGCAGCAAAATCACGCTTGCCAACCCCCCGGCATCCAACCGGACGGCGGCCGCGACGACCCGTGGATCGACAGATTCGGCCAACACGATTCGGCGGGGACGGGCGCGAGCCTGAACCTTCAGTCGTTCCATAACGGACGCATTCATTCCGCAGCTCCCTGGGCAATCCGGACAAGTGCGGTCAGTTCATACTCATAGCCGCCGGACAGAATCGGAAAACGGCACCATGTTTTGGGATCGAGGTTTTCATCGTCCAGATGAAAGGACGGAGCATAGCGTTCCCGTTTCCACTGGTTACGCGACCAAAGCCGAAAAAACTTGACGACCCAGCCCGCCAGGGCGATCCGGTTGTGGTTCGGGAAATCGACTGTCAGGTGAGCAAGGATGTCGATCGGCATCAGTTTGTCGCGAATGGCCAGTCGCTCCACGCGGTCGAGGACATCGTAGGGCATCAGGTCGCCTTCGTCCGTCTGCTTGCTTTCGCCGGGCCTCAATTCGGCCGTCGGCTGCTGGGCATTGACGCTGGCCAGAGCGAACAGCGGTGGCAAACCTTCCGGTCCCATGCTTTCCATCCAGCGCAGCCAGCGCCGCAGGAAATCCTTGTCGATCCCCGCAATCGGGCTCAGGCCCCCCGCCGTGTCGCCGTCCATAGTGGCGTAACCCACAGCGGCTTCGCTGCGGTTACTGGTCGACATCAGCAGGGCATTGCCCAGATTGGCCAGCATCCAGACGCCTGGTGCGCGGGTTCGGGCCTGAATGTTTTGCAGGGCAATGTCGTCCCGGCTCCACTCCAGCGAACGACCGATCGCGGCTTCGATTTTGCCACAATAGGATTGCACGATCGCATCGACGTCCAGCTCCATGTGCCGGCATCCGATCGCGTGGGCCACGTCGGCGGCAGCGGCCCGGGTTGTTTCCGAGCTGTTGCGGGTGGCCTGGTAGACCGTCGTCAGTAACTGCGCCATCAGCGCCGACAAATCGGCAGCTGCGTTGCCGGGAATTTTCAAACCGGATCGTTTGTAAAAATGGTTGATTCCCAGCTCGTCGACTGCGATCCGCATCATCGTCCAGACCAGCACAGCGACGGCCGCAGAATCGACACCGCCGCTGAGTGAAACGACGAACCCCTGCGAGTGACTTTTTCGCATGTAGTCGAACAGCCCCAGCGATACGGCGCGCGTGAATTCCTCGAAATTCTGATCGGGCGACTGCTCCCACGCCGCGACGGCCAGGGACTCGCGAACCGGTGGGGCGGCCGGCCACTGGAATGGAACAGCGATGACATCGCTCTCGTCGCCGTCCACATCGGGTTCAAAACTGCTGGTTCGCGCCCGACTCATTCGCGTCGAATCGATATCGATCGTGGCTGACGTGACGTTCACGCCCTGAAAGGAAAGTCGCGGGCCGGTGGCCAGCATCTGGCCAGCCGAGGCAATCATCACATCGCCATCAAAAATGGCCCGTCCCGACTCGTTGCCGACGAGGTTAGTGTAGACGTAGCTGACGTTGAACGCGCGGCTGCCTTCCAGCACGAAACGGCGACGCACCGCATGTTTGCCAAAAGCGAAATGGCTGGCGCTCGGATTAAGAATCACGTCGACGCCGCGCGACGCGAGGCTGGAGCCCGGCCGGGTCCCGACCCACGCATCTTCACAGATTTCAAAACCGAAACGGACTCCACCCACGTCGAAACAAATATCGCCGACTGGAACAGGCTGGTCGAAGAGTTTGATTTGTCCATGAACGTGCTCCGGCCAGGCCTTGAACCACCGCGGTTCGTAATGAATTCCGTCCCCGGCCAGATGCTGCTTGGCGACGATTCCCGCGACGCTGCCATCGACCATCAGGACGGCTGCATTGAAAACACCGCCGGCATACATTACGGGCAAACCGGCCGAGACCACCATCCCGGTGGTCTCGGGCAGAATCCGCTGCATCATTTCCAGCGCGGTGGCGTGAATGCCAGGGGAATGAAACGTGTCTTCGCAACCATATCCACTGACACAGAGTTCCGGCAAACAGAGCACCGTGGCGCGCTGGTCCCGGGCCGCCCGAATCGCGGCCAGTATGTTCTCCAGATTGCCCAACCAGTCCAGCGGAGTCTGGTTAAGGGCGGCAGCGGCGACTCGAATCAGTTTCATGCCCGCAAGTGTCCCGAATTCTGGGTGGGTCGGATCAGGAGAAAAGTCCCAGGTAAAAGTTGTGTCGGATTGCCGGGTGTACGATAATACAGCCAGTCAATATATGATGGTTGACCGGTTGTCGTCAGCCCAAACACTCGACCCGGCTGTGACATCTCTCGCGTAAACCATTTTCGACAACAACCTGACCAGAGCCGAGGAGAACCGGTTTGTCCAGTTCCCACCGTCCCACGATACGCGTGAACTGCCCGCAGTGCATTGCCGGACTGGATGTCGATGCCCGGCAGGCTGGCCAGCGCGTGGAATGCCCCAAATGCCATTTTTCACTGCTGGTTCCGCTGGCCGGGACTGCGGGTGCAAACCTGTTTGACGATCTGCTGGACACCGATGATCCGGCTGACGGCATGGAAAGCCAACTCACCGCCGGAACAGCAGATTCCGGAAGCGATTTCCGGCCTGGTCGGGACACCCCTGCACGGAGTGAACCGCCGCACAATCCCCTGCTGCACGATTTTGATTTCGATGGCACCCTGGTTGAACCGGATGATTCGCAGCCCGAAATCCGGCCGGTTTTCCGACCCGTTACAAAACCAGGCCCGGCAGGGACAGCCAAACCGGTACCCAATGCAGAAGCGAGGCCGCCAAAATCATTGTCCGCAGGGACAAAGGCTCCCCAACGTCCGAAATCGCCGATTGCTGCCATAACGGACGATGATCTGGAACTGGATTTGCAACTGGCTCCGCTGGACAGCGCGCCCCTGGAACCGCCAGACGGAATCAATCCGCTGGAAATCAACCCCGACGCGCCGATCCGTGTCGACGGGATCGAAATGGACAATTTGGGGACGGGTTCGATTCCGGTCAAGTGCCACATTTGCGATTCGGTTTTGCACGCAGCCGCTGACATGCTGAACAGGACGGTGGTCTGTCCCGACTGCGGATCGACAGTGGTCGTGGTCCCGCGCACCAAAACCCGCAGCGATGTCCCAACAGGAGCGCGAGCCAACCGGGACTGGAAAGAAGTAGTCGAGCAACGGGACTCCCATGATTTCCGGCTGGCGGTGCCGGTCGAGTTGCCGGCAGAACCCATGGAAAAAGACTGGGGTTTGCCCGACGAAGAAGCGGATCTCATGCGACCGTTGCCGACACTGGAACCGGTTCTGGATGAAGAAGGGGACGATATACTTGCCGGAGCTCCCGTCACGCGTCGCGTCGAATCAGACCGGATCAGTTCGGCACCCTTTGTGGGCGGCAAACGGGCAGCAGAAGAACAGACGCAGCGACGCGCCAAGCGTCAGGTGGTGCCATCGAAGCGCCCGGCCGTATCGGGCAGAACGGATGGGAAAAAAGGCGGAGTCGCTGGGCGCGGGGCCGTGGATTCCGGCGACGAATCGTTGCCATCGGAAGGCGAAGAGGATTCGGTCACTCGCTCACAATCGCGGCGCGTCCTGGCCGTACGGGACCGGAGTTCCTCGCACACAAACAAAGCCGTGACCGGCCCGGAGACAGCGGAAACCGACGGCGAAATTCCGGCAGGCGACAAGGGCAAATGGACGGCTCAGGGACGCTACATCATCAAATTGCCTGATATGGGCGCATTCCGGGGCTCGCTGCGGGGATGGCTGCTGGAGGTTGTCAAGGATTACGAATTGTGGATTCGGGCGGCCGCGGCCGCGGTCTGCTTTGGTTTCACCGCCTGGATGGGGAACATCGTTACGGGCGCGATGAATAGCGAACAGATGAATGGTGGCGAACAGGTGATGAGGATTGTTTTTCCGGCAGTGTTCGGCGGGATTTGCCTGCTGGCGGGTTCGGTGATCATCCTGATGACTGGCAGCTTGCTGTTCCAGCAGTCGGGTGACCGGCGCCCGCGGATTGGCGAGTGGCCGGGGCTGGGAATTGGCGAGTGGGGCGAATCGGCACTGTTTTGGGGCGTCAGCCTGTGGCTGGCATCGTTGCCCGGTCTGCTGGTTGGCGTGCCGCTGCTGTTTTCGCCGATGAAAGGCCTGGCGTTTGTGGTGGCGGCGCTGTCGATGTTTGTATTCAGCCCGCCGATGTTACTGGCGGCGTGGTATAACGGGTCTCCGTTTCAGGTCTGGTCCGCAACGGTGTTCCGGCATTTTCGCGGTGGCCAGACCGACTGGTTGCGTTTTTTGCCTGGCAGTATGGCGGGATGGTTGCTGTTTCTGGTGGGCTATGGAATCATGTGCATTCCGGTCCCTTTTTCCAGCTTTGCCGGAGCGGCACTGCAAGTCGCCGGGATCCTCCTGTTTGCCACCAATGCCGGGCTTTACTGCGGTCTGATGGCGCAAAAAATCGAACACACGGAACGATGACGCAGTCCCACAAACAACGGCCCGCATCCACCAGCAAGGGCCTCGGCAATTTCGGCATGTTGCTGGCCGGAATCGGATTGCTGGTGCTCGGCGGCATGAACCTGTTTACGAACGTGTTGCAGATTCGCGCCGGGTTGTGGCGACAGAATTTCCTGCCGGCTGTTTGCCTGATGTTGTTGTTTTCGATTGTCCCGGCAGTGACCGGCGCGATGCTGGTGTTTCGTTCGACGGCACCCGAAAAAAAATCCTGAGTCGATTTCACGTCTTCACATTTCAACCGATTACGACAGTTTCATGAGTATCAAACAGTGGGCCTGGACGGGTGCTGCTTTTTCGCTGCTGATCCTTTGCGGTTGCGAGCAGCCGCAAACGGCCAGCCACAGTGCCACACAGGCGGTGAAACCTGCGCAGGAATTGGCCCAGCCGGAACCTGCCGCTGATTCCGGGCCGAAGACAGAGCCGGGGCCCTTGCCGCCCGGCAGTTCGCCCTCCAGCAGCTCGCCTGAGGTTACGCCTGATTTTTCCCCGGGACTGGCTGTCGGCGAACGGGTTCCGGATTTCATTCTGGCCGATGCCAACGGCACTGAACGCGCGCTGGCAAATCTGTTTGATGACGACAGCGACCAGTTTCTTGCGCTGGTTTTTTTCCGTTCGGCCGACTGGTGACCGTTTTGCAAACGGCAACTGGTCCAGTTGCGTGACAACGCTGCCGCCCTGACCGGGGCAGGTATTCAGGTTGTCGGAATCAGCCCCGATGCGGTGGACGTGCTGGAGAAGTTTTCCGGAGAGAGCAGTCTGGGGTTTCCGCTTTTGTCAGATGCGGACAGTGCGACGATCAAGGCCTTTGGTATTCACAACCAGAAGGGCTTGCCGCATCCGGGCACATTCGTCGTCGATCGCGAAGGTGTCATCCGGTCCAAAATGTTCATCGAAGGCTATCGGGAACGCACGCCCGTGGAACAGTTGCTGGAAGCCGTCACCGAATTATCGGGCGAACAGGATTCGCCCTGAATTTGGCAACAAGATGCGAAAAAACAGACCGGGCCCTGGGCATTTTGTCGCGATCCTGCGATGCCGGTGCCAAAATGCAACTTTTTGCCGGGTGGAATCCACGCCGGGGTCAGAAAAATCTTTTTGACGATGGGTGTTCATGGTAGGATGGAATCTGAAATCCACACTCCCCCCAGAGAATCCTGCCGTGAAGTTTGCCACAACCCTTTTGATTTCCTTTGCACTGTTTTCGTTTGGCCTGTCCAGCGTCCACGCTGACGTGGTCCTGGGAACCCTGTTTGATTTTCAGGATGGCACCATCCAGGGTTGGGCAGGCGGAACTGTAATGAACGTTGCTGACAGCGGTCCTGGCGGGGTCGGGGACCATTCGTTACAGCTGTCCAATGGCGGTAATGGAAATTTTGCCATGTTCAATTCGCAAATTGGCGGAGTCATCGATATGTCCGTTTCGGCGATTTCAGCGGACCTCTTTCGGCCGCAGGGTGAAGTCGATGCATCGATCCGGCTGGTATTGTTTGGTACTGATGGCACGCGCTGGACCAGCAGTGCGGCGACGATTGTCGCAGGAGACGGCGCATGGAACCGCTACTCATTTTCAGTCCTTGAAGCGGACTTGACCCGCGTCGTCGGCACGGGAACCTACTCCAGTTTGATATCCAACCTGGACCAAGGCATGTTTCGGCACGACCCGGGGGCACCCAGTGCAGGAGGTTCATCGCTGGCCGGAACAATGAACTTCGACAACATTGCGGCAATACCTGAGCCGTCTCAGCTGTTCCTGCTGGTTTCGGGCCTGTTGGGTTTGGCAGGGGTCCGCCGCAAGTCGTCCTGACCTGCAGACAGATTCGCAACGACCTCTGGTTCTGCGCGAATCGGGGGACCGATGCCCGTGGGCCGGGATCCGGGACAGCTTCAGGCCGCGCGGCGAGCGCTTCTGGAGACAAGATGCTGGTAGATTTCCCGGTACTTTCCGGTTTGGCGGACAATCTCGAAATCACGCAGGATCATCATCCGCGCCCGTTGACCGAGAACCATTCGCATTTCGCGGTTTTCAGAGAGTTCGACGATCGCGGAGGCCATGGACTGGCAGTCGCCGACCGGTACCAGTCGCCCGGTCATTCCGTCCTGAACAAATTCTCCAATCCCGCCAGCGTCAAACGCAACGACCGGCGTCCCGCAGGCCATGGCCTCCAGCCCCATCTGGGGCTGGTTGTCCTGCAGCGACGGCAACACGACCAGGTCGCAGGCCGAAAAAATCCGGGCCAGTTCGGTCGGGTCACTGACAAATCCGGGACGGACAATTTTTTCCAGACCCGCAAGGGATTCCACCGCGGAACTCTCGCCTCCTCCCGCAAGGATTCCCGTCAGTTTCGTTCCCGGGTTCGTTCGCTGAATGATGCCCAGGGTTTCGGCCAGCTGGTGGAAGCCCTTTCTCGGACTGGCAATATCGTCCGCGCCGAATCCGATCACGGTTGATTTTCGGTCCAGCCCCAGACTCTCTTTCGCTGCATGCCTGTCGGTGGGCGAAAAAGTCTGCAGGGGCAATCCATAATGCACGACGGAAAAGGTGGTTTGCGACGGCCACACCGGACTTTGCTGGGCCAACTCATGCATCCAGCGGGATGGTGATACCACGTGGATCTGTTTGCGACGAAGTGCCTGCTGTTTGACCATCAGGGAACGGCGCGAAACATCGACCGGCGAGGCTGCGGGCAGTTGTGGGCAGTTTCCACAACCAACAGAAAAGCGTTCACACGTACCAGCGTAGTGGCACCCTCCCGTAAACGGATTGACGTCGTGCAGCGTCCAAACCAGCGGAACCGAATCCGGAATTTGCGAAAAGAATTCGGGCCAGTCGATCATGAACGCCAGCCAGTGCAGATGCACCAGATCGGCCCGAACCTGTTTCCAGTCCAGCCGGACCGGGCGATACTGTTCCGCCAGTGAAAAAACTTCGGAACCCCTGGGGCGCATCGCCACCTGGTTGTCCCAGGCCTGTTTGATGGCGTAGCGGCGACGCCGGTCGAGGGAGCGTCCCACCATCCGCGCGATCGGGCTGCCCGGACTTTCGATAATGGGCATTTTCTGAAAAAGCGGGGCCACCGGCGGCGGCCGATTCGTTTCTGACCAGTAAAAAGTGGCGTCCTCGCCCTCGCGAATCTGCTGTTCACAGAATCGGCGGGCCGCCACCGCAGCACCGCCATGCGGATAGGTATTGAAATGGGCGACTCGCATAATCCTCTTACCCTCTCTTCCACGCCACGACAGAACCAGCGGAACTCATCGCCGTTGCCCGGCCCGCTTTACCCCTGCAGCTGTGGCGCTTCAGCCGGCATCGACGGGGATCTTGCCGGCCATCATTCGTTTTTGAGTCAACAGGGTATTCTCCAGCATCGCCCGCGGACCCTTGCGAACAAATGTCACCCGCAACCAGCGACGGAAATCTTCCATTCTCTCCTGCAGCGGGAACAGGAATCGCGAACTTTTTTCCCGCGCCGTCACCGGTCGGGTGGCGCTGTCAACGAACTGGTCCTTGTCCTGCATGAATCCGTGCAACACACACTTTTCACCGGTCTGCACGTCCCGTCGCACCGTGGAGTTCGTGGAAAATCCGATCCTGCCCGAAATCACGACTTTGCCGCACTCGCGCGCAAACGGATATACGGCCATGTCGAAAACACCTGTCCGCGCTTCGTCGGGCAATCGCCGCGCAAAATCGAGTGCGTAACACGCTCCTCCATTGATGTGCGCCTCCAGCATCAGTTTTTTCTGCCGCAACCAGCGGAATTTGTAGACCTTCGGGACATAGCATCCCATCAGCAGTGGCGTTTCCTCCTGCTGGTCCCATTCAACGGTCAACTGTTCCATCCAGTCGCTGCGGACTGCGACCATGTCGGATTCAAACCACAGCGCAAACCCGTCCCCGCTGAAATTTTCCGCGATGTAATCCATCGAGTCCCAGAACATCGCGCTGGGACCGGCCGGATAGCCAAAGACCTGTGTGGGACACTGAAATGAAACCGCGGGGCCGAGTCGCGAAAACGTCTGTTGCAGGCTGTCAGAAACTGTCGCACGCGGGCTGGCCGCCAGCAAAAACGTGCAATCCAGGGGCAACCGGCAATGCTCAAGCATCCAGTCGGCGATTTTCTGGTAGCGGACGATTTCCTCGTCACAGTAGTAGGGAATGATCACGACGTGGCGCGGCATGGCGAATCGGGGGCGTCGGGGTTCGGAAACGGGGAAAACACAGGTTGCCAACACCGCTTTGTAGACCGACTGGCTGGAAAAGGTCAATTGCATTCTGCCAGCATGCGGAACAACAAAAACCGGCTTGGTGGCAAAAGGATTTGTCTTGATTGTTTTTTCCGGTTGCCTTTATACTTCCAGCCACACACTTCGGTCGGCCGGTACGCCCACGCCCCGTGGACGCCCAAGGAATCTGCTGGTTCAAGGAGGAACCGTCATGCCCATGCCCATCAAATTCATCGCAAACTGTCTGTTGCTGCTGGCATTTATTGCCGTCTCTCCCGTCTCCCACGCGCAATCCACCAGCGGTACGACGCCTCCCGATCGCAACCAGCCATCCGGGCAGTCCGCCCAACAGCCCCCCCAGCAGATGCCGATCCTCGCCGTCATCAACGGCGAACAGATCACCCGGGAACAGATTGCCACTGCCTGTCTGGACCGTTTCGGCGAGCCGGTTCTGGAAAGCCTGATCAACAAACAGCTGGTTTTCAACGAATGCCAGGCCCAGAATATCCTGATCACGGAACAGGACGTCAACGACGAGATACGCGACAAGGCCGCCAGTTTCGGCTTCACGGCCGAACGCTACATGGACCTGATTTGCACCCAGCGCAAACTGACTGCTGACCGCTACAAGAACGATTTCGTCTGGCAGGAACTGGCGCTGCGACGACTGGCGCAAAATGAAATCCGGATCGACCCGGAAGATTTGCGGAAACAGATGGAATTCGAATTCGGGCCCAAAGTCCAGATTCGTGAAATTGTGGCCGAAAACCGCCAGCGGGCCGAGCAGTTGCTCGCCGAAGTCCGCAGCGCGCCCGAATCGTTCGGTCAGATGGCCAAACTCAATTCACTGAATCCGAACAGCGCCGCGGTCAAAGGCCTGCTGCCACCGATTGCCAAAAACGCGGTCGATCCCCAAATGGAACAGCTGGTCTTTTCGATGCAGCCCGGTGACATTTCGGATGTGCTGGAAGTCGCCGGCCAGTTTCTGATCATCAAATGCGAACGGATCTTTCCCGCCGTCGAAATCGCCAGCAGCGACTTGCCGGCCGTCCAGGAACGGATGCTGCAGGAAATGTCCAAAGCCAAACTGACGGACGCCGCCGCAAAACTGTTTGAACGCCTGCAACAGAAAGTCCAGATTGTCAATGTTTACAACAATCCGGAACTGAGGCAACAAATGCCCGGGGTCGCTGCCACCGTCGATGGCCAGCGGATTCTGCTGGCCGACATCGCCGAAGAATGCATCGCCCGGTTCGGATCGCCGATGCTAACCGCGGAAATTAACCGGATGATCCTCCAGCAGGAACTCAAGGCCCGGAACCTGCAGGTGACCCAGCAGGACATCACCGAAGAGATCACCCGCGCCGCCGAGGCCGACGGGTACACCCGTCAGGATGGCGTCGATGTCGAAGGCTGGATTGCCTACATGACCGGCGATGATCCGTCCCGGACCGATTCGCTGGTGGCCGACACCGTCTGGCCCACCTGTGCCCTGAAGAAACTGGTCGCGTCCTCCGTCCAGATCACCGATGAAGATTTGCGAAAAGGTTTCGAGGCCAACTACGGGGAACGGGTTGAAGTCCTCGCGATTGTCTTCCGCGACCAGCGGCTGGCACAGCGGACATGGCAGATGGCCGCTGCCAACCCGACCGAAGAGTACTTTGGACAGCTCGCCAACCAGTATTCCATCGACCCGGCCTCGCAAAGCAACTTTGGCCAAATCCCGCCCATCCAGCGTCACGGCGGGAAACCTGAACTGGAAGAGGAGGCCTTCAGCCTGAAAACTGGCGAGATTTCCCAGGTCATCCAGGATGGCGAGCATTTCGTGATCATGCTTTGCACCGGCCGAACAACTCCGGTGGTCACCAACATGGACGATGTCCGGGAACACCTGGTCAAACACATTCACGACCAGAAGACGTTTGTCGCCATGGCTCAGCGCGGCAAACAGTTATACGAAGACGCCCAGATCGACAATTTCCTGGAGGGCACCAGCCAGCCCGGCATCCGCGAACGCCAGGCCAGCCGCGAGGCCGGAACCATTCAGCGTTAGCATGCCGGATTGTCGAATCACAAGCCGACCGGGGCGTTTCAAAATCCCGGGATAATGTTTCGTGCCGGGCATCCAGCCGGTGGTGCGCTACGCGTCCTCCGGCTAATGGCTGCCATCCCTCCGGGATAATGTTTCATGCTGGGCTTCAAACCGGTGGTGCGCTATGCGACCACCGGCTAATGGCTGCCATCCCTCCGGGATATCGCTTCGTGCTGGGCGTTTGGCTGTCTGACGGGGTCCTACTGTATCCGGTAGGTCTTGCCGCGCAGCTTCACCAGCAGAGTCTCGTCCGCACGCTGTTCGGCCAGCACGAGGTTGTCGGCCGGTGAATTGTCCCGAACCAGTTTGAAGTAATCGTCCGAATAGCGTTTGATTTCCACGAT
>JBGSVU010000296.1:0-2034 GCA_041752775.1 Pirellulaceae bacterium
CCCGGCACCCTTTACCTGGGACACGCGCAGCACACCGCCGCATGATTTGACGGACAAATCGGTGGCGGATGATTTTCCACGGGGACCCGGCAGCGGTCTGTTGAACGAACTTATGTCCGCGAGTGTCGAGTGGTTTGCCAACCATCCGGTCAACACCGGTCGCATTGATGCGGGGGAGCTGCCGGCCACCAACCTCTGGTTGTGGGGACTGGGGAAGCGCCCGCAGTTGCCATCGTTTGAACAGCGATTCGGCGTTCGGGGTGCGATGATTACGGCGGTGGACCTGTTGCGGGGTCTGGCCAAATTGCTCGGCTGGAAAACCGTCGACGTCCCGGGCGCCACGGGTTACATCGACACGGACTATGCGGCCAAAGGCCGCCATGCCATCGAGGCTTTAGGTGAATTTGACATTGTCGCCGTGCACGTGGAAGCTACCGACGAAGCGTCCCACGAAGGCCGGGCCGACCGGAAAATCGAAGCAACCGAGTCGATCGACCGCGACATCGTTGGCCCGATTCTGGATTTTTTCGAAAGTTCTGACGCCCCCTGGCGGATGCTCGTGACGCCGGATCATCCAACGTTTCTGCGGACCAAAACGCATACGCATGGCGACGTTCCTCTGGTCGTCGCCGGTACGGGTATCAGCGCCGATTCGGCCCAGGCCTACAGCGAAGAAGCCGCTGCCTGCAGTTCCCTGGAGTTCCGGCAAGGATGGGAGCTGATGGCGTGGTTTCTAAGTAACACTTGAGGGCAGCGGTCCCCCGTTCGAACCATTCTGGAATTTGCGCTATCCATTTTCCCGCGTCTGTGTGATTCCAAACCAATACTCCATTTTCGCCCCGTATGGCACGAATTCTGATTACATCCGGTCCGACGCGACAATATATCGACCCGGTGCGTTTCATCAGCAATGCATCGAGTGGACTGATGGGTCAGGCGCTGACGCGGGCGGCCCTGCGACAGGGGCACGAGGTGGTGGTCGTGTCGGGCCCGGTCGCCGTCCGGTATCCACGTGGTGCCAGGACAGTTTCGGTCGAAACGACGCGGGAAATGCTGGCCGCCTGCGAACAGGAATTTCCCCGCTGCCAGGGGTTGATCGGAGTCGCGGCGCCCTGCGACTATCAACCGGTAAAGGTCGCTCAGGAAAAAATCAGCAAGACCGGTGGGCCACTGCTGCTGGAGCTGGTCGAAACTCCCGACATCGTTGCCGCAATGGGAATGGCCAAACGGGACGGGCAGTGGACCGTCGGTTTCGCCCTGGAAACGGAAGACGCGCGGTTTCGCGCGCTGGCAAAACTGCAACGCAAACATTGCGATCTTGTGGTTGCCAATTCGGCCGCGGCGATCAATGCCGCCGAGAGTGCGATCGAAATTCTCGATCCCGGGGGGAACATTCTGGCTGCCGTTTGCGGCCCCAAGTCCCGGCTGGCAACCGTCATCATGAACACCATTCGCGACCGCCTGATAACTCCGACCACCTGATAACGGCGACCGGCTGAGGCCCGTGTCTCCAGGCCGTTGTCATTCCCGGGCCAGGATTTCCAGAGCTTTTTCCAGCTGTGGATCGGCACCGGCTGCGTAAGGGACGGGGCGTTCCACCAGAATGTCGGGTTCTACGCCATTGCCTTCCAGTCGCTGGCCGTCCACCCGCACATCTGCAACGGCCAGATAAAGGACATCGTCGTTACTAAGCGGAATGAACTGGCCGGCAACCACCGCTCCTGCCGTCCTGCTGCCGACGATCTTTCCCAGTTCCAGTTTTTTAAACGCGTAGGCGAACAATTCTTTGCCGCTTCGGCTGCCACCGTTAACGAGCAAAACCACAGGCCGGCCCCAGACTCCCGAATAATTCGAAGATTCTACATTTCGGCTCTGGGACTGAACTTCGATCAGGGGCGGGCGAAAAAAATTGACATAGTCCACATTGGCTCCGCCCCACCCGTCACGCAAATCGAGGACCAGCGCGTCGCAATCTTTCAACTGCCCCCAAAGCAATATTTCTTTCAGATTCGCGTGGTACTGCTCGCCGGCGTA
>JBGSVU010000297.1:0-2620 GCA_041752775.1 Pirellulaceae bacterium
GTCCGAAAAGAACCCCGATGGCAAAGTCGCCGGGAAACTGAAACTGACCCAGCGCATCGGGAAACGCGACGAACTGGTGGACGAGATTCCTGTTGAACTTGATCCAGGCAAAAACGTTTTTACCTTTTCCCACCGGATCGACCAGTCGGCGGTGGTCACGTTCGACGCGACGTTTATACCCGATGCTGAATTCGCTGGAGCCGATGCCATCGCGCGGAACAACGAGGCGTCGGCGTTCACGCACATCAGGGGCGAAGGCCGTGTGTTGCTGATCGAGGATTCCGATCACGCAGGCGAGTTCGACCAGTTTTCCGAGCGGCTGCGGGCCGGGGGAATCGAAGTCGAAAACATGCGGCTGGACGAACTGTTCACGACGCCCGCCGAGCTGATGCAATACGATTCGATTATCCTCGCCAATGTTCCGCGCGTCACGGACACCGGGACCGGTACGCCAGCCGGTTTTTCCGACGACCAGATCCGAATGCTGGTGGCCAACTGTGAGGAGCTGGGTTGTGGGCTGGTGATGCTGGGTGGCGACCGGTCATTCGGAGCCGGAGGCTGGTCCAATTCCGAACTGGAAAAGGCCATGCCGGTGGATTTCCAGATCAAAAACGACAAGATCAGCGCGGTGGGTGCGCTGGCATTGATGATGCACGCGTCGGAAATGGCGGATGGAAATTTCTGGCAGAACAAGATCGCGCGCGAGGCGATCAAGGTGCTCGGTCCTATGGACTACTGCGGTGTGGTCGACTGGTCGGACATGGGTGGCAAACCCAAATGGCTCTGGACGATTCCCAGCGGCGTGGACCAGGTCAGCCAGAATCGCGACCGGATGCTGGCCCTGGTGGGTCGCATGACACCGGGAGACATGCCAGATTTCAACGCGCCGATGCGACTGGCTCTGGCGGGACTGGCCAAATCGCCCGCGTCGATGAAGCACATGATCATTATCAGTGATGGCGACCCGACAGCTCCCACGGCGGCGCTGATTCAGCAGTTCCGGGATGCCAAAGTCATGATCACCACGGTTGCGGTCGGTACCCATGGACCGGCTGGCAGTACGCCTCTGAAAAGGATTGCGGACCAGACCGGAGGAAAATACTACGAAGTCACGGACCCGCGCGCCTTGCCCAAGATTTACCAGCGCGAAGCCCGCAGGGTTTCCAAACCGGTTATCAAGACGTCCGAATCCGGAATGTCGGTAATCGAATTGCCCGCAGCGAACCGGACGGAATTGCTGCAGGGAATCGAGCCGGACCAGTTGCCGCCGTTTTTCGGCTATGTCATGACCACGGTCAAGCAGAATCCGCTGGTGGAACAGCTGTTGATCGCCAATGATCCTGGTGACAACACGGAAAACACGACCCTGCTGGCGGCCTGGCGGTTCGGCGTCGGGCGCGCCGTGGCCTTTACCTCCGACGGCGGGCACCAGTGGACGACGCCATGGTACAGCAGCGAGTTCTACGACAAATTCTTCACGCAAATGGTCCGCTACTCGATGCGGCCAGTCACGCAAAGCGCCAACTTTGCGGTTTCAACCGATGTGCGGGACAACCGGGTACGCGTCGTCGTCAACGCGATGAACGAAGACGATGACTTTATCAACTTCCTGAACGTCATGGCCAGCGGCGTCGATCCGGCGATGAACAGTTTTGACCTGGAGTTTTCCCAGACGGCTCCGGGGCGATACGTCGCCGAGTTCGATGCCCAGTCGGCGGGCAATTATCTGTTTTCCATTTTCCCCGGTGAGGGATACGAGCGGCTGACCACGGGAATCAGTGTTCCCTGGTCCAATGAGTATTCCGACCGGGAGTCCAACCTGGCGCTGTTGCAACAGCTGGCGGCACTGTCGACACCCCGGGGCGTCAGCGGCACAGCAGCCGATCCGGCCGTGACCGTCGTCAACAACGAATCGGCCGTGCGGCTGGACCCGTTCCGCCCGGGACTGGCACAGACGGTTTCGGTGCAAACCATTTGGCCGCTGTTGCTGGTGCTCTGTGGACTGACGTTGGCCGGCGATGTGTTCAACCGACGCGTTGCGATCCCCGTGCGGGAAGGTATCAGCTACCTGCGCGAGCGGTTTTTCTCCCGCGGGGATGATGGCGCGGCGGCGCGGACAGTTGCCATCGAACGGCTGAAATCGCGAAAGAGCGAAATTGATCGCGAAGTCGAATCGAAACGGTCGCAGCTGAAATTCGACATCGATGATCAGGGTGGCAAGGGCAGTGGCCGCGACCAACTGGCCCGCGTTCTGGCAGAAGAGCGCGAACGGGAACTGGAAACGCCACCGGCACGCGACATTGAAGACCCGTCCAAAGTAAAACCGGAAGACGCCGATTACACCTCCCGGTTGCTCGACGCAAAACGCAAAGCCCAAAAACGTCGGGAATCGGAATAGTTCGGACCTGGCGAAAGTCCCTGTTCCAAAGGGGGGCTGAACCGTTCTGCCTGTCCAGAGGGCAAACCCCTTTGGGGACAGGTGCCAAGTGCCAAAGCGTTCACCTGGCTCTCTCCTCCCGCGCTGACAGGAGTCGCTGGGGATGCGGGTTTTCCTGAGCAGGCCCGATCAGGTTTTCACGACTTGTCCGACAGTTCTGTCAGCGACCGCGAAAAGTATTTT
>JBGSVU010000298.1:0-5550 GCA_041752775.1 Pirellulaceae bacterium
CTGGTTGAATTGGGAAGCGGCAGCAGTCTGAAAACGCGCATCCTGCTGGATCATTTGCATGACCCGCTGGCCTGTGTGCCGGTCGACATCTCGGCGGCGCATCTGGAGAACTCGGCGGAGGAGTTGCAGGCCGAGTTTCCCCTGATTCCGATTGTGCCGTGGGTCGCGGATTTTTCCCGGGCCTTTGAGTTGCCGGAGAAATTTCGGGGCGAGAAACTCTGCGTTTACTTTTCCGGTTCGACAATCGGCAACATGCAGCGAAAGGAGGCAGTGAGGTTGCTGCGAAATATCAATGCCTTGCCGGATTCCGGCCATTCGACGACTCGCGGCGGAATGCTGATCGGATTTGACCTGCAAAAAGACATTGGACAGCTGGAACGGGCCTACGACGATCCGGGAGGTGTGACGGCGGCGTTCAGCAAAAACCTGTTGCGCCGCATCAATCGCGAACTGGGTGGCGATTTCCGGCTGGACCAGTTTCGGCATGTGGCAGAGTACAATCCGGGAATGGAACGGATCGAGATCTGGCTGGAAAGTCTTTGCCAGCAGGTTGTGACTGTGGGAGGGCGGCGCTTTGAATTCGGAAGTGGTGAGAGAATCCTGACCGAGTACTCGCACAAATACACGATTGACGGATTCTCGCAGATGGCTGCCGAAGCCGGGTTTCAGGTCAGTCGGACATGGACTGATGAACGGGAGTGGTTCTGCGTGATGTATCTGACGCGACAGAAAAATACGCATGAATACGAAAACGCCTGTCCCTGACATGGCGAGTCCGAACCTCGCGGATTCCCGTACGTCATCGGTCGGTCCGTCCGCGAAGGAACTGGTACAGCGCTTTCAGCAGGTGCGCCGTTTCAGCGAAACGATTGCTGCGCCACTGTCACCCGAGGATTGTTCGATTCAGTCCATGCCGGACGCCAGCCCGACGCGATGGCATCTGGCGCATACTACCTGGTTCTTCGAAACATTCGTGTTGCGGCCCCGGGCGGGTTATCAGTCGTTCCACCCGGCCTTTGAGTATTTGTTCAACTCGTATTACAACGCCGTTGGACAGCAGTTCCCGCGGGAGCGCCGTGGACAGATTTCACGACCGGGTTTGCAGCAGACGATGGAATATCGCTACCGCGTGGACCAGCAAATGACCTGGTTGTTGCGGGAAGGGGAATTGACGGCCGACGAAATGCACGTCGTCGAATTGGGGCTGCAGCATGAACAACAGCACCAGGAACTGATGTTGACCGACATCAAGCATGCGCTATTCTGCAACCCGCTTTTTCCAGCGTATTGTTCGGGCGCCGGATCGCGACAGGCCGAAACGACGGTGTCACTTGCCCCGTGGGAGTGGCATGAAGTCGAAGAGCAGACTGTGGACACCGGCTTTGCGGGAGAGGGGTTCAGTTACGACAACGAACGGCCGCGCCATCGGACGCATCTGGCCGCGCATCGACTGGCAACCCGCTGTGTGACGGTCGGTGAGTATGCGGCCTTTGTGGATGCCGGCGGTTACCAGAATTCCCAGTTCTGGCTTGCCGAAGGGTGGGCCCGAGTCCAGTCGAACAACTGGGTCGCTCCCCTCTACTGGGTGCGGAAGGGAGCGGAATGGCAGCAGTTCTCGCTGGCCGGCCTGGGGTCTCTGCTGGAAAACGAACCGGTAAGCCACCTCAGTTATTTCGAAGCCGACGCGTACGCGCGATGGGCTGGCAAGCGATTGCCGACCGAAGCGGAATGGGAATGGACTGCAGCCCGGCAAGAGATTGCGGGGCACTTTGCTGATCCGCTTGTGCGGGACAACGGTTTTGTGCATCCTCAGGCTGAGGGTCCCTGGAATTCAAAAGTTTTTTCGAAGCAAACGGTGCCGTTGGTCGGTTCCGGTTCCAGTGACGCGGGCAGCAAACGAATGGCCAACATGTTTGGCAATCTCTGGGAATGGACCAGCAGCCCCTATACGGCTTATCCCGGATACCGTGCGCCGGAAGGGGCTCTCGGCGAGTACAACGGAAAATTCATGTGCAACCAGTTTGTGTTGCGTGGTGGTTCGTGTGCAACTCCGCTGAACCATATTCGGGCGACCTATCGCAATTTTTTTCCCGCCGAAACCCGCTGGCAATTTTCTGGCATTCGTTTGGCGGAGTGATCGTCGCGAAGCCTGCAACCGGATATGCCGGCGTCTGATTTGGCAGGGTTGCAGCTGCTTTCTCAGGGGCATCTTCTGCTAACCGGTACGACTGTAAACCGGAACCACTGCAAACCGGTACGACCGCAAACTGGTGGACGTCAAAAAAGCAACCTGGTCGTCCGGTGATCAACGGGCCGACTGGCATATCCTTTGCGGCTGATCCATGGTGACATGGTTGCCAAGGCCGAAAATCAGCCCCCATGCCCGCCGCACTTGCATCTCACTGGCCCATCGTCCTGTGCATGGGGTTGCCCGCATCGGGCAACCGGGCAGTTTGTCGCTGTGAAGTGGCAATATGACACCGGAAATCAGCTGGAAAGAGAAAGGAGAGCCGGAAGTGGATTTTTTGCGATTGCTGGTCGTGTTTATTTTGCCACCAGTGGCCGTCTACATGCAGTTTGGTAGGGACCGGAATTTCTGGCTCAACTGCGGACTGACTCTGGCAGGGTGGTTTCCTGGTCTGGTTCATGGCGTCTATATCATGGCTTCCAGACCACCGGGGCTGGCCCGACTCGACAGGTGGGGAGGGACCTAGTCCACATTTGGCTGGACAGATGGCTGGACAGATCGGCATCGTTTTTTCTGCAAATGCAGCTCACAACCGGATGGCATGCTTTTTGCAATTTAAAAATCCGTTGACTGCTTTAGTTTCGTAGACTTCAAAAGAATCGAGAGAGTTCAAATGAGTATGACTGAAATCCGTACGTCGCGTCTGGCCTGTTTTGTGTTGAGCGTTGCACTTCTCGGCTTCATGGCCGGATGTGAAAAGGAATCGGATGTGGGTGGTCCGGGCGGAGCTGCGACCGGCAGCGGTGCCAGTGATGCCACGTCCTCCAACGCGGACAACACGTTTGTGTTGACCGTGCCATCGGGTCAGGTCGACCTGTACCAGGGCGATTCCAAAGCGGTCACGATCGGAATTGAGCGGGGCAGTGCCTTCAGCCAGGCCGTTGACGTGTCCATCATGGCGACTGCGCAGGCTTTCACGGCGGAACCATCAAACATCACCCTGGCTGCCGGCCAAACCGAGGTTGAGATCATGCTGAAGGCCGCGATGGACGCCCCCGTCGGAGTTACCAACGTGACAATCGTTGGCAAACCGCAAACTGGCGAATCTGTCAACACGAGCATCGAAGTCGAGATCAACAAAAAGTAGTCACTGGCAGTCAACAGCTTCATTTCCGGGAATGGCTCGAAAAGTTCCCGATGTCTGAATATGGCCGGGGCAGCTTCCGGTCGGCCGTGAGGAATTTTCCCGCAGTCGCAGCCCCGGTCATTTTTTTTGTCAGAACTGAATTGCGAGCTCCGTTTTTCAGGCGATCGCCGCATTTTAGTTGTCGCCACGGTGGCGTGGAAGTGGATGCCTGGAATTGCGGGAATGGTCCGTATAACGCAGCTGGAGATTTCGATGGAGATTCCTGCGGAATGGTTTGAAATCTCGTTGCGACTGGTGCTCGCGACCGTTTTGACAGCGATCATCGGTCTGGAACGTGAAGTCCGCAACAAACCTGCAGGGTTGCGGACGCATATGTTAATTGGACTGGGTTCCTCGGCGTTTGCGGTTTTTGCACTGGGACTGGCGGAAAATGTCAGTCAGTCCGGGGCCGGCATTCAAGTCGATCCGCTACGTGCACTCGAAGGCGTCATGGGCGGCCTGGGTTTTCTGGGTGCTGGTGCGATTATCCAGTCCCGGGGCGATGTCTACGGGATGACGACTGCGGTCGGAATCTGGATCGCGGGAGCGATCGGTGTCGGTTGTGGCACAGGCAACTACTTTGCTGTGCTGCTGGCTACCGGGATCGCCGTAATCTGTCTGGTCCCGTTGCGATATGTTGAGCATCAGCTGGATATCCGCAATCCATCGACGAAAAATCGGCCCGGCGAGGACGAATGACGTGTGGAAACAATCCTTTGATGGAGAATCCACACTGGAAGTCGATCGTCCACCCTGGTCGTCCACCCTGGAGCCGGGCCGCAGCCTGAATGGCTGGTGAACGTTCCTGTCGCGGTGCAGATATGCCGGCTGTCTTTGGCATGAAAACTGCTTGTGCACCGAGGTGATCTTGACCTACATCCAACGCATCCTTCCTGAATTTGAACCATGTTCACACTTCCCTTCAGGGTGAACGAACGGCCAAAATCCCGGCAGAATAGTCTCCCAGACCGGGTGACCCCGGACAGGTTACCCAGACGGGAAAACAGTGGTTTCTCCGTTAGGCAGGCGCGGGAGATCGTCTAGGATCTTTTCCAGCCCACCCCATGGATCTATTGGGCGGACTGGTCATTGAGCCTGGTCGGTGGCATGACTGCATTTGCCCTGACACGGCAAATGCCAACCCTGGTTCCGGAACCACTGCCGCTGCAAATCGGCTTGCGGATTACCAGTTTCGCAATCAGTTGTCTGCTGGTCTACCGCGCGGCGATGTTTATTCATGAAATTGTGCATCGACGTTCTGGCGAGTTGCCTGGGTTTGCCATTGCGTGGAATCTGTTTTCCGGCATCCCTTTTTTGACGCCGTCGTTTCTGTACTACACACATCTCGATCACCATCGCAGTGCTCATTACGGGACGGATCACGATGGGGAATACCTGCCATTGCGGCATGGGACCTGGCGACTGCTGGTTTTTTTCCTGTTCGAAAGTGTGGTTTACCCGCTGCTGGTGATGGTCCGTTTTGCGATTCTGACGCCTCTGGTCTGGTTTGTTCCTCCCGTCCGGCGCTGGTTGTACCGGCACATGTCGTCGCTGGTGATTGATCCGGCCTATGTTCGACCTTTGTGCCGGAACAGTCGGCGGCGAGGACGATTCTGGTTCAGGAAACGCTTTGCTTTTTCTGGTGTTTGGCGATCGTGGTGGCAGCGGGTGTGATGTACGACCGCTGGCCTATTCCGTTCGTGCTCCAGGCGTGGGCAACGGGCGCGGCGATCGCGTTTCTGAATGCGATTCGGACGCTCGGGGCGCACCGGTATGACTTGCAGGGGGAGAACACAACATTTGTGGGACAATTGCTCGATTCATTGAACTTTCCGTCGCGTCCGTGGATTACTGAGTTGTGGGGCCCGGTTGGAACGCGATTTCATGCCCTGCATCACCTGTTCCCCTCGATGCCGTACCACAATTTTCCCAGGGCCCACGCCCTTCTGATGGAATATTTGCCCAGTGACTCGGAATATCGCACAACGGTTCGTCACTCCCTGTGGGCGGCAGTCGCGGAACTGGTTGTCCAGATCTGGAATAACCGGGGTCAGGAATCGGGGGGCGCTCTGTCGCCCGAGGGCGCATCGACCGTTCCGGGCCAGTCCCGATAAAAAGCCGCGAATGCGGTGACCGCAAAAATCGTCAATGCGGCGACAGACAGAGTTGCCAATTT
>JBGSVU010000299.1:0-5624 GCA_041752775.1 Pirellulaceae bacterium
AGAGACCTAAAAACAAGCGGCCCGCCTTTCTTTTTGACAACCCCGGTGAGGGAACAGCCTCAAAGTCCGTCCCACGGAACGCACGTTGACGGGTTTTCTGGCGACGAAACCGGAGCCGCCCCGGGCCCTTCGCCAACCAAACGGCCCCGCACCGACAGACACCCGCGTGCGACCCGGATGGGGCCAGGTGAGATTGCCGGCTTCGTTTCAGTCCGGTTTATTTCAGTCAAATTCGTTTCACAAATGTTTTTTTTTGGGGAGATCAAATCATGCCGGCCTGGACCCGCAAAGACGAACGGCAGTATGAACACATCAAGGACCAGCAAATGGAGCGTGGCCGGGAAGAAGACGCCGCCCAGGAAATCGCCGCGCGTACGGTCAACAAACAGCGACGCAGCGAAGGCCGAACCCCCAACAAAAAAACTCAGGGGACCGGCAACCCGAACACATCACTGGACGAGCGAACGGTCGATGAGTTGCGGAATCTCGCCCGGGAACTTGATATCCGCGGCCGCAGCAAACTGACGAAAAAAGCTGAACTGGTGTCCGCCATCCGGAAACGCCGGAAATAGAAACTGGAGGAAACAGAGATCGGCTGCAGCCTGAAAACTGTCCCCAGACTTTGAATCTTCCAGAAAAAAAACAGCCAGGCACGCAATCAGATATGGGTCCGATCCGCGTGCCTGGCCGCACCTGGGGAATGCTCCCGGTTGAAAACTGCGCAATGCACTGTTCACAGTGCCCTTTGTCACCCTCGGTCACAGGCGACCCGCTGGATCACGTTGGATCAACGGATCGACAGAGTGATCTGGCTGGGCGCAAAGTTTCGCCGTTGGTCGTCATGTTGATCCACTCCCCACTACGCTCGCTGCGTGGTTCTCACTGACTGGCCGACCCTATTCCCAATAGGGCCGGGCGCCAAAGTGTTTGTGCGTCGAGGTTTCCCAGCGGGAATCAGCCATATTAGGCCAATTGTCCTTGTCAAACCCCTGGGCATTTTCAAAAGTCTTCTGGTCGGCATCCAGCCGCAAACATTCGGCGTTCTGGTCGAGAGTCAATGCTGACATGGGAATGGCAAACAGCTTGTTTCCCATTCCGAGGAATCCTCCAGAAGTCATCACGACATAGGCGACCCGCCCACTGTCGCAGTCGAGCATGATGTCGTGAACGCTGCCCAGTGTTTCGTCGTTATTGTTTTTGATGGTGTCGCCAGTCAGACTGGAAGCCGACATGAGATGGCGTGTTGTTGTTGTGGCCATGGTATCTCCTTGTTGAGAGTCAGTAAAAAATGTGATTGGTCAAGAGTGTCCAGCGTTAGCCATTGCCACCGGATTTCGATCCGGTACTGCCTGCACTGGAATACTGAGGTGATTTCGATCCGCTTTTTCGCGAACCGTTGCTGCTGCGGGACTCACCGGATTCACCGGAATCCGACTGCTCGCCGGATTTGTCCGTTTTCAGCTGATTGCTGATGTCGCGCACGCCGGAAACGCTTTCAATGACATCTTCAACGTCGCGACGGCACTGACGGTCGCAGACAGTTCCGGTCAATGTGACTTCGCCATCCTTGACCTGAACCTCGATCTCGCTGGCGTCAATGTCTCCGTCATCAGTCAGCCGCTGATTTATGTCCTCGGTGATCCGCTCGTCCGACCGCTGATAGCCTTTGGGGCCGCGTCCGGCATGGGAACTCCGTTGCCAGTTGCGTTCCGACCGGCTGGCTGCGGATTCCCCATAGCCGAAACCACCGCTGGAGGAACTGGTGCGTTGCCAGTTGGTACCCCCCGTACTTTCCGGGCGGTATGGCCGCGATGGTTCATCGAAACGGCGGCCGTAGGGCTGGTACCCATACTCATCCTCATGACGACTGTATTGGCGGGAGCGTCCGCCGCCGTAGTTCCGCGCCTGGTAGTCGCGACTCCCTTCGCGGTAGTCGCTGTCGCGATAGTCCTGATCGCGGTAACCCCAGTCGGCACTGCTTTGTTCGCCGCCGGACTGGCCGCGATAGCCGCGATCGTAGTCCGAATAATGGCGCCGCTGGCCGAACCCGCTTTCCTCATGGCTCCGACGCCCAGAATCGCCCCAGTCCCGGCTTTCATGCCGCCTCCATTGCGGTTCGTCGTCGCGCTGCCAGTTGGGCCCCTGCCCGTATTGTCGCTGGTCGCCCCACTGATCAGGCCGGGACTCGCGTCGTGGCCGCTGACGGTCGACTTGCTGGGAGTATCCGTAACTGCTGCGTTGTTGATAATTTTGTTCGTCGGAATAGGGACCCTCCTCGTAAAATCGGTCCTCACGGTTCCGGTCGTTACGATAGCCGCGATCGTCGCGGAATCCGGTCGAAGCTTGCCGGCGACTTCCGCCGTTATGGTATTCCTGATGTGGATCGATGGACATCTTCTTTTCCTTTTGAAAGATTGATGGGACGATAGTTCGCCGCGATGCCGGACATCACAGGGACATCTTCACAGGGAGATCACAATCGGTCTGAGTCGATGCTCTGCAGTTTTCGCAGCTGCCAATATCGCAATGGCTTTGGGCCGCGCTGGGCCCTGCGGTGAACATGGGTGCGCCCGACGGGCAATGCAAAATTTGTACCGCCTGGATATTTCCTGAAGCGAACTCTGGCTTTTGTTGCCGGAATCCCCGGTGGCACAGGCTTTGCGACTCTTGGCATTCGGTCCCACGCGTTCGCCAAAGCGCGGAAGTTTACCGAAAAATCAGCTGTCCCGGCCGACATTGCCGTTTTGTCGGCCGGCTGACAGCAAACCTGATCGTGAAACCTGATCGTGAAAATTCGTGGCGATTCGCGGCGCAAGTTCGCGCCGCCGCAAACCGGGCCGTGACATTTAACTGCGCTTCTGGAATCCAGATTGATTCACAGAAGTCCAGCGGCGGAAGAGCGGAATTTTTCCCGAGCATTACCCACCCAACTTTTTTCAGCATCCGGAAACATTCGGAAAACCAGCAAGGAATTTGACATGGACCGCTTTTTAAAAGCCGATTTGCGACGTTTGGCAGGTGATCTGGACGGGTCCCAGCCTTCATCCACCAATTCGACACCCTGCGTTTCCATATTCGCGCCGATGTATCGGGCGGGTCGTGAAGTTCGCCAGAACAGAATCCGTTTCGGCAATCTGTTGAAGTCGGCCCGTCAGCAACTTCAGGAACTGGACTGCGGTGACCACGAGGTCGAGGCCTTGCTCGAACCGCTGGAAAAAATGGAACGGGATGACGCATTCTGGCAGCATCAGTCTGATGGCCTGGCAGTGTTTTCCGGCCCGGCGAACTTTGATTCCTGGCGACTGCCCTGCGATTTTCCGGAGCTGGTCGTTGTGGGCAAGTACTTTTATATCAAGCCTCTCGTTCCGGTACTGACAGATGACCAGCAGTGGTACATCCTGGCGACCAGCCCGAAAAAAGTCCGACTGTTACGGGCAACCCGGCATGGAGTGGAGGATTTGCAGCCAGACAGCTTCCCCGACAATCTGAGGGAGGCACTCAACATCGACGAATACACGAGTGCGCTGCAGTTCCATTCATCGTCCAATCATTCGGTCACGCCACGGCGGGGCGATGCCATTCATCACGGTCAGGGAGCAAGCGATCCGGACGTCAAGAAAAAAGACGAACTATTGCAGTACTTTCATCGTCTGGACCATGCCCTCGGGGAGTACTTCGACAGCGAGAACTCGCCGCTGCTGTTTGCCGGAGTCCAGTTCCTCTTTCCGATTTTCCGCTCCGCCTGCAGCTACCGGAACCTGGTCGACGAACCAGTAACGGGCAACCCGGACGAACTGTCGGCGGAAGAGCTGCAAAAGCAGTCCACGAACATTATGGAAAGGCGAATCCTCAGCCGGCGTTCCGCAGCGTTCAGTGATTTTATGGACCGGGCGCACACGGACTGGGCCAGCGACGATCCGGAACTGATTTTTCAGTCGGCCCGAATGGGTCAGGTCGAAACCTGCTTCATCGATCCCAACCAGCAAATCCAGGTTACCTTCGATGAGAATCGCGGCCCGCAGTGGGCAGAAACGAACAGCGCCGGGGCCGAGGACTTGATCAACTGCATCGCGGTGCATGTCATTCTCAACGGCGGGCGCGTTGTGCCCCTGCCGTCGCAGAGCGAATCTGGCAACAAGTCGCCCGAGGCGGAGAAAAGTTCCGGGACAAATTCCGGCAATGGGATGACCGGCGGGAGCATCGAAATCAGCTCTGGCGTCGCGGCGATCTTTCGCTCTTCCACGGCCAGTTTTCTGCAGACTTCCGGGCAGTAACGCAAGCTATTGGCTTGTCGACGAAGTGCGCATCGTGCGCAGCAGTGGCGGGCTGGCGGTCGGTTGCCAGCCGTGATTACTGAAGTTTTCGCCATCCAGGGCCTGCGCGCCTCGCGACCATCGCGAGTGACAAACAATCATTCGCCAGATGTACCGCTGCGCAAAATGCCAGCATCTCCGGTGTGTTCCCGGAATCGTTCCAGGGGACTCCCTCGGGATTGACCCTTGATGAAGGCCGTGACGACGAAATGTTCTGTTTCAATTTTTTAAAACGGCTTCGGTGGCACAATCCTTGCCGAAGTCCCCGGCCTGCCGGTCACCTAACGATTTCAAACCAACGCTTTCGCAGCTAACGCGGCGTAGTGGCCTGCCAGTTCGTTTTTTTTTCATTCATTTTAGTTCCATGGAGGCCGTGATGCCGAACCGATTACATTTGAACTGCAGTTTTGCAGTCCTGATTCTGACTGGACTCTTTTCAGCAACGTCTGCTGCGGATCATATCGATTTCATCCGCGACGATTCCAATCTGGCCAACGGCGGCAATGACGCCATTTTCAGTTTGACTGTGGTAAACAATATCCCGGTTGTGGACACGCAAACCGGTGACGCCGCGGATATTCTTGGCCAAACCCGAACAGTGACACTGACCCGGACGGGTACCTTCGGGGGTACCGCTTCGGTGCAGCGGCTGCTGGGAAGTGATTTCATCGATTTTGACAGCAGCAATACGGCCACGGCAATGCTGACTCTGGATTATAACGGAATTGAAAATTCCGATTTTTCATCCCAGTGGGATGCATTCCTGATCGAGATGCCTCTCCTGCAAAACTCATTTCCAGCCGGCGCGGGCCGCGTCGATATCCGGGTTGCCGTCGAAAGCTCGGCCGGAAACGGTATCAGCACTCTCCAGCAGTTCTCCGCCCCTTCCTCCGCTGGGAACCTGTTTGCCTTTGAGTTCGACGATGCCGGTTTTGCAAACGTCGACTTCAGCGATGTCGACCGGGTGACGTTTGATTTTCAGACTGGGATTATTGGGACCGATTTCCAGATCGGTTCTATCACTCGCAGATTGACAGCGATTCCGGAACCAGCTGGGGCCGGACTGTTGCTCGTGGCTGCAACAGGGTTGGCCGTCAGCCAGCGGCGACGCCGACGATCCGTTTAGCCGGTTTTATACCGGCTTTACCGGCCGGCAGGCCGGTATCAAATCTGATCCCAGCATCATTTATTTGCGGCTGCTCCCTTTCGGAGCAGCCGTTCGCCTAATGTCCCCAGCTGGCACAGTCCTGAAGGTCCGTCAGGGCCGTTGAGACGCAGCCAGCCGGATCCTGAAGGCGCCTTCTCGTTCGC
>JBGSVU010000300.1:0-3503 GCA_041752775.1 Pirellulaceae bacterium
TTGCTGACCTGACTCGCGAACCCGAATCCGGAAGCGGTCGGATTGATATTATTGCCAGTGAGTTGCATTCCGAAGGGGCCGGTCAACAAATCGTCGGGCAATCCGTCGCGATCCTCGGCCGGATTGACGTGGTCGTTCACACGGCAGCGGTGGCGGTGAACGCTGCGTTTGCGGAAACAACTCCGGAACAGTTTGACGCGACGGCAGGCCTGAACATGCGCGGGACCTACTTTTTCCTGCAGGCCGCATATCGGCAGATGGTGGCTCAGGGGGGAGGCACGCTGATCAACATTTCATCGCTGGCCGCAGTGGATCCGTTTACCGGATTCAGTGTGTATGGCAGCAGCAAGGCGTGGCTGGAATTGTTGACCCGTGCGATTGCCGATGAAGGACGGGCCCACAACATCCGGGCGTTCTGCATCAGACCGGGTGCGGTGGAGACGCCGATGCTGCGGGGGTTGTTTCCGGATTTCCCGGCGGAACAAACCGTATCCCCGGCCGACGTTGCCGCGGTCGCGTGGTCGCTGGCTGGTCCCGCGTGGAAATACTCCAGCGGTCAGGCAATCAACGTCACGGCGCAGTAGAATGACGGGCTGTTTTCAGAAGCCTTTTGTCCAGGATTCCGGTTCGGTTGCCGATGCAGATTACGCGTGAACTCCGATTTTTCCTTCGACCGGGTGGGGGCAGGGAACAGTGCCATAACAGCTGGTCGGGATGGAATTCCGCGATTGGGATCGCCCCCTACCTGGAATTGCGCCTGACGGTTTCAGGACCGGTTTCAGCATCCACAGGCTATCTCTGCGATATTCGAGAACTCGACCAGGCATTGCGCTCGGCGGTGCAGGATGCGGCCGATTTCGGGGACCATTCTGCCGCGTTGCGGTACGATGGGTTGCTGGGCCGTGTCTTTGAAGGGCTTGCCGGGAACCTGCCGAATCAGATCCGCCCGGTTCGGCTGGAGCTGGCTGTTTCCCCACAAATCTCACTAACTGTATCGATCGGGTATCCCCAGATGATTCTTTGGACGCAGCAATCAGAATTTTCGGCAGCCCATCGGCTGCATTGTGCCGGGTTGTCGGACGAAGACAACCAAAACCTGTTTGGCAAATGCAACAACCCTGCCGGCCATGGCCACAACTATGTTGTCGAAATCACCCTGCGCTGCCCCACACGCAACGGGCAGATCGATTCGCTGGTTCCTGAACGGGTGGAACAGACCGTCAACCAGCTGGTGATTCAGCGACTGGATCATAAAAACCTGAATGTCGATGTCGCGGAGTTCCAGTCCCTGAATCCGAGTGTGGAGAATATCGCGTTGACGATCTGGGGCTGGCTGGAGGGTGAATTCGAACCGGCCCGGTTGCATAATGTCCGGGTGTACGAGACGCCCAAAACCTGGGCCGACTGCCCGGGACCCGATGCCGAATTCGCGCGCGATCACAGTTGACCAGGCTTCGTTCCCGTTAGACTTCACTCTGACTGAATCTGGAAATCCCATGAGCCAGGACCCTGAATACAGAATCCACACCGACATCAGATTTGGTCCGCTGAAACTGATCGACGTGATGCAAATGGGGCGGGACAACCATCCCTGGTTCAACCAGTCCCTGTGCGAGATCAACGACTGCGTGGTGCGGATCGGCGTGTTGCATGGTGATTTTCACTGGCACCACCACGACGACGAAGACGAGTTCTTTCTGGTCATGGAAGGCAAACTGTTGATCGATCTGGAGGATCGAACCATCGAGTTGAATCCGGGTCAGGGTTTTGCGGTGCCCAGAAAAATCCGTCATCGCACGCGGGCACCGGAGCGGACGGTGCTGGTGATGTTTGAAGGGTCCGGGGTCGTCCCCACCGGCGACTGACACCGGTCAGGCACCAGCAGGAAAATGGTGGCTGCCTTCTGATTTCTGTTCCCGATCGCGACAAATTTGCAAATTGACGGCCTGGCTCGATCCAAGTACCGTGCAAATGTGGGCCGCGGCCTTGTTTGTACCCTTTCTCCCCGCAGGACCAGTAAATCGATGATTTCAGAATTTCGCGGACTGGCATTCGTTTTCACAACCCTGTTTGCCCTGCCGATGGGCGCAGTTCACGCCCAGCACCAGACCGCGACCACCAGTCCGGTGGCCGTTCAGTCGAATTTGGGATACCGGATCAGCCTGCGTCCGGTCGATTTCGGCATTCCGGAATTGCCAACCTTACAGTCGTATTCGGTGGGGAGTTGGGACGGGAAATGGGTCATGCTGGCAGGGCGGACAAATGGACTTCATGGATTTTCCGGAAGTGGGCAGGCCAATTTTCCGCCAGCCTTCCAGAATCGCGATGTTTGGGTCATTGATCCCGCGAGCGGCCAGTCCTGGCACCGGTCGCTGCAGGATACTTCCTCTGGCCTGTCTGGCAGTGATGTGGCCGCATTGACGACGACCAACAATCAATTCCTGCAGCAGGGCGACCGGCTGTACATGACCGGAGGGTATGGAGCAAACGCGACGTCCGGATTTGACACACACAACGCATTGTCGGCGATCGACCTGCCCGGGATCGTGGACTGGGTGACGACCGGAAATGGAATGGCCACGGACCACATTCGCATTGTGCGGGACGAGACCTTTCGCGTGACGGGCGGCGCGATGTACGAAATGAATGGGCGGGCCCATCTGGTTTTTGGCCAGAGTTTTCAGGGCGGTTATATTCCCAACCGGGACGGCGACTATACCCGTCAGATTCGCAGCTTTGACATTGTTGATGACGGCACGACATTAGGTTTTGCCAACGTCACGCAAACAGATCCTCTGCCGGAATACCGCCGCCGGGACCTGAACGTGTACCCCACACTCGTCCGGAATTCCGACGGAACGTTGACTGAAGGGCTGACCGCGCTTTCGGGTGTCTTTACGGAGTCTTTCGGGGCGTGGTCGGTTCCTGTCGAAATTGACGCCAATGGCAATCCGACCATGGCGGACCCTGACGATCCCAATACTTTCAGGCAGGGCATGAACAATTACCATTCGGCCAAACTGGGACTGTTTTCCGAATCCACAGGACAAATGCACGAACTGTTGTTTGGTGGAATCACCCTGCTCGATTACGATCCGGTGACCGGGCAATTCTACCAGGACGATGAATTGCCATGGACCAATTCGCTGACTGCGGTTGTGCGCGATGAACAGGGACGATACCAGCAGCACCTGATCGGCGCTTTCCCCGAACTGTTTGACCTGGACGGCAATCTGCTGCGGTTTGGCGCCAACGCCGAATTTCTGGCAGCGGGAGGATTGAGCCTTTACGACAACGGCATCTTTGACCTCGATGCGCTCACCGGCCCAACTGTTCTGGGGCACATTTATGGGGGCATTTTTTCGAATGCGCCTCACGTCCGCAACGTGTCGGGCGCTTTTTCCGGGGCGTCGAACATCTTTTGGGAAGTCACACTGATTCCGGTTCCCGAACCCGCTGGACTGACGTTCTGCGTCGGGTTGATGGCCGCATGTTGGATGCGG
>JBGSVU010000301.1:0-16011 GCA_041752775.1 Pirellulaceae bacterium
CACTGCCATCAATGACGCGCCGGCCATTGCGGTCCTCCAGCCAGTCTTTGCCCCGGATGCCATTTTCTCTTCTTCGGGCTCCATCGGGGAACTGAACATCAGTTTGCCGGTAACCAGGCCTGCAATGGAAAAAGCCAGCCAGGGGAAGAGTGGAAAATAGCCCGTGGCCAGAAACCCGATGAGTACGTCCGGCAGCGTCAGTTCGCTTTCGAAATGTCCTGCGACCCAGAAAGCCTGGTAATCGGCCATGTGCTGCAGAAACGGGCTGATCAGAATCGACAGGACCGCGACCAGTACCGGTATGGGTAGCGGCAACCGGCGCAATCCGTTTAACAACAGGATCGCTGCGCCGATAAAAGTCAGTACGTCCCAGTTGAATGTCCCTTCGGGCAACCAGACGAGAATGTTAAAAGAAAATCCGGCCGCAAAAACAAACAACCCGCGACGGATGGAGCGTTTGGAAATTTCTTCTGCGCTGGTTCCGCGAGATTCCAGCCCCTGCACCCACAGGCAATAACTCAGGCCCGACAGATACGTGAACAGCGGCGCACCCAGCCCCGTTATCGGCAGGTGCACGCCCGAAAGGTTCTCGGCAAAATGGACCAGCACCATCACGACGATGGCGACAGTCCGGAGAATGTCGATGGACGCATGCCGCATGAATTATTGTCCCACGCCCGTCAGCAGCTCAAAGCCCGATAACAGAAGCTGAGTTAACAGCAAGACGATGATGATCCATTCCAGCGTGTGTCCCTTGCGACTTTGCACATAATCGCTGGCACGCTGGCCGCATGTATCGTAGATCTTTTCAAAGACCTCGACCTGCTCTCCCAGAAACTGGTGGCGGTGAATCAGTCGGCACCTTTCACGGAACCGCTCGGCAACCTGGCTGGCGAGTGTCGGCGGATGGAGATGCGGAGCGTGGACATGCGGACCCAGTCGGGCCAGCCGCGCACGCACCAGCAGGATCTGCTGAAAACGTTGCATCAATTGCGGCTGCTTCGCGAGCGCCTGCTCGTTAAAGGCAAACGCCAGCGGCAGGTCCGCTTCCATTTGCGGCCACGTTTCGCCCAAAGTTCGCTCGATATTCCGCAACTCGGATTCGTACCAGGCAGCTTCGATCAATGCCAGGCGGACCGTCTCCAGCCGGTCGCCCTGTGCCAACACGGCAATCCGGCCTGACGTCCAGAAGACCTGGGCGCCCTGCAGCGTCATCATCTCCAGTGACGACCTGTTTTCCGCCGCCCCGGCTGCCACCCAGTCCCGTGCCCTCAGCTGCAAATCTGCATCCTGATGGTTGGATGCGGGGAGGGTCATAACCTGCAGCGCACTTTCCGAACCGGAATCGGCTAGAACGGCGAAACGCTGAAACGGCAACGGCAATTCCAGCAGCAGTCTCTGCCCGGAACTTCTTTCCGAAACAAATGCGATGTGCTGAATTTCCAGGTTCTGCGCCATATCGGCAGGCAAGCGCATTTCAGCCGGTGCGGATGCCGTCTGGGTGTCTTTGGCAATCATGATATTTCCTTTTGGCGTCCAAATCCGTCATGGGGTACGATGGACGTCCTCGTCCGTCGAAGACTGTGATTTTCGACGGACGTGGACGTCCATCGTACGTTGGTTGTCAGTCATTAATCCGGCAATCCACGCGGCCACGTAGTTGGCCGAATCGAGAACGCCGTTGAGTGTGGAATCAAACAGGTAGTCGCCGACCATGAACAAATTCGGATGTTCGACTGGTTCAGGTTGATGTCGCCGGTCCAGGCTGAGGGGCACAATCCCGCCCGGCATCCCATTCACCGAGGCGATCCAGCGATGGACGTGCCCCTCGACAAAGTGTTTTCGACCATGAGCGAGAAAATCCGGGAGCGAGTCGAGAGCTTCCGCGACCAGCTGTTCATCATCCTTCTGGCTCATTTCCAGCGCCGCATTTCCGCCCAGCAGCCAGCCCAGCACTCCGCCGCTTCCGCCGGGTTCGCGGGACGATTCGTCATACAGACAGCATCCGCCGAAACGGTCCAGCATCCAGAAGGAATCAGTCAGCGAGCTCTGCCAAAACGGTTCGTCGAACAGAATCGTGACCCGCAGATAATGGGCCGGATAGTTGTAGTCGGCATGATGACGACGCATGGCTTCTGCCAGCCGGTTGCCTGCAAACGCAATCGAAGGCAGTTGATTGTGTGGCAGTGCGACGGCGACAAAATCAAAATCGTCCCGGCGTTCCTGATCGTTGTGAACGGATTCGACTCGCAAACGTCCGTCCGCAGCTTTCGCAACGTTTTGAACCGAATGCCTGAGCAGAATCGTTGCGTCGAGCCGCGAGGCCAGTTCGCGGGGCAGCCGTTCGTTGCCCCCTTCGATACTGTACAGGCTCATGTACGACGGATGGTTCATCACATAATTGTGCAAGCCGTAGTCGTGACTCGTTTTTTCCGGTTCTGTCGCCAGATCGCTGTGGATCAAAGTCTCGATGTAATCACGGGCCAGCGGATCGACTTCGGCGAGGAACGAATCGAAACGTTGCCGGTCAGGTTCTCGCAGGGAGCCTTCGGGATAATCCGATTCAAAAAATTCATCGGGTGTCATCCGGTCTCGTGCCCGACGGTCGAACGCGGTCAGCGCCTGGCAGGCACTGTTGCCAAGATGTTCGCGAACGTCATCGAGGTTGGCCAGCACGCGGTTGTTCATGATCACTGCGGATCCGGCCATCGGACTGATTGGCAGTCCCAGTTCCGCGATCAGTCTCTTCAGCGGATCTTCGTCGAATTGTGAATAGTCGTAGAATTCCGCGGCGCCAGCCTCGTATCGGACCGGCGATTGGCGAAAGGAAGGCGTCAGTATTTTCCCACCCAGCCGGTCGCTGGCTTCAAAAAGAGTAATGCGCAGGGGACGATCGGCGATCTTCTGAAGGGCATAAGCTGTCATCAGACCACCCGGCCCACCCCCAACAATTCCGACATTCCAAACGCGCATTCATGCCTCGATCCCACGCAGTCTCTGTCCCGGCGGTGAATTCTTGCCACCAGGCTCATTCAACACAATGCCACCGGTTGCGTTCCGGCGTATTTCCTGATGGCAATATTAAAACAGCCAACCTGAAGGGAAGCTTAAGACCCGCCGTGCAATTCGCCCGAATCCGTATCGATTTGGCTGAATGTGTCCCAGGCATGTGCTCCCACGGGTCGCCCTGACGCGCACCGAAAGTTCGTCCCGACAATTGTCAACAGGTCCAGGCTTGGGCAGGCCTGGGCTTGCTGTCGCCGCATTCGCGGCTGGTGGGGTGGTAGGGGGGCGACTGGTCTGCGGGTTCCATCGGCTGACGCCGATTCCACCCGCAGCTATTCGCTGTCACCGCATTCGCGGTTGGTGGGAGGTTTGGGGGGTAGCGGGCGGCGCAGGCTTATTGGTCCAGGATAATGGGTTCGGCCCCGTCGCGGGTCATCAGGGCTCGCAGCATGTCGTCCGAAAGTGTGGCTTTCATAAAATTGACGGAGCCGTCGCCCAACCCAAACAGAAACTCGTTCAGCGGACTCAGCCGCAGACCCGCGCGGGGATTTTCCGGATCGAAGTTCTGCTCCACCGGCCTGGTCCAGATTTCGGCATGCTCGTCATCGACTACCATCACCAGCACCGTGTTGGATGATCCATCCCTGAAATCAGAAAACTTCGACTCCTTGCCGGCTTCAAATGCCAGGCCGGGACCCGTCGGCACGACATAGTTCGACAGGCCTTCGGAAAGGTCGCGTTTCGATCCGGAATACTGAAAGACGCGGGGCATTTTGGGAATCAGCGTTTTGTTGTGTTCACTGTCCCACGGCTCGTCGAGGTGAAACTGTTGATACAACTCCATTTGATCCAAGTATGGCAACATCGCCACTCGCCAGCTCAAACCTTTGGATTTCCCTTCACCAATCGCCGGTCCGGGAAAATGTTTGAAGGCACTTTCATAGTTGTGCATCGCCAAAACGATTTGTTTAACCGAGTACTTCGAAGCGTTGGCTTCCTGTTGGCCGAGCAGTTTTTCCATGAACCGCTGCAATTCCGGATTCCCGCCGCCGGACGATTCGTACACAACCTGGGCACCCTCAATTTTGGGCTTGTTCGCGAACAGGATTTTCGCAAGTTCCCTCGCCAGGTCGGGATCGACAGGTGACACACGTAACATCGCAGCCACTTTTTCAAGCTCAGCTACGAGGTCTAGAACGCGAGAGTCGTCAATGGCCTGAAAAGTCATTTTCAGGTGAGCTGATTCACCGTTGTCGAAACTCCAGGAAACCCATTCCAGCGTCTCGCAGATTCTGGCCGGATTCACACCCTTATTGTTCCGGGGAACGGCCAGAGCCAACTCGTTGATGACCCGACGGGTTTGGTCTGCGGGTGCAACTGCAACAAACAGTGGATCGGAGCCGCGCTGTGCCAGTGCCGTTTGCCATCGCTTTTTTTCGGTGTCGTTCAGCGGTGAAATTGCCGTTTGTCCACCGGAAAGGGTCCGAACCAGCGTGGTAACTCCACCCTTGTTGGTTTGCTTCCAGTACGCGGGACTCACATTTCTGGCCTGGAAATTTTTCCCGCGTTCGCCAGTGGGATCGTTTAGAATGAGGCGAATCTCGGCCGGTGACATGATGATAGCGACGTGGCCATCGCCCAGGTCTTGGGCGTTGAATTCTCCCGGCAGGTTCAGCAAATTGGGCCAACGACTGAGTTGTTTGTTGTTGTCCAGGCTGGCGACGACGAGGGTTTGACTGTCAATGAATTCGATGACTGAAGCCACGTCCTGGGCATGGGCCGGTGCCGATGATGTTGCCAGAGATGTTGCCAGAATTGAAAGTGCGACCAGACAGGAAAAAAGGGGTGCGAGTTTCATTTTGAAATCTCCGGGTGGAGGTTTTTTGTTGGCTGGAGTTTGTAGGGTGTGGTGATCAACTAGTGACAGGCTGGAAGCCTGTCCTACTTTTGTTTGCGAAGATGAACTTCGTAGCCAAACGGCACATGCGGTTCGAGGGCGGGTCCGTCGATGAAAAACGTATTCCCCTCGCGACGATATTCAAACGGTTTTCCTGAAACCGGATCGAGTGGAGCTGGTGTTTCAGTCATTTCGTCCAGCGTTTCCGGCAATCGTCCATCGTGAGTCGCCGCGAAATGGCGGATGCCCTCGATCGTTTGCAGTGCATTGAATGTCCGTTCCATCCGGACATGAGCCCGTATGACCTGGGCGGTGGCTGGCAAGAACTGGCTGGTCAAGCCAACAGAATCGGGCAAAGTAGCCTTTTGTTGCTCTGCAGTCAGTTGCCACCACGGTATTGCGGCAATCGTGGCCAGCGTCTGCGAATTGCGGAGGAAATCAAGACGCTCCGCCAACAGACAGACTTTGCCGACTGGCATCTGCTCAATCTCTGCCGGATTCATTCCTGATTCGGCCAGTATCTGTTTGGCTTGGGGATACCAGGCAAGCATTTGCAGAAAGTTGACCAGTTCGGTCGATTCCGGCTGTCCCCACGAACGGCTTGCGGCCTGCAGCGCCATCATCGCCCTGAGGTATTGCTGACTCCAGAATCTGGTGTCGGTGACCGGAGCGTCAATCTGGTCAAATCCTGGCATGGCCCGCAGGAATACATCGCTTTCGGCCTCCATCGCGCTTCGCAAATCGACAAACGGTTCGGGCAGCCACGCCAGTGCCCAGTACAGGCTGGGTGTTTCCGGTTGCTCGATCAGCAATTCCAGCGATTCCCGCATCATGCCGGCTCCGGCAATGGCCACCAGTCCATTGACCAGCAACGGTGCCTTGCCCACGTTTCGGGCCAACGCGTTTCCGGTTTGAATCGTCTCGATGGCACCATCGGTGTTCCCGTCCCGAATCTGGGCCAGCGTCTGGAGAGCGAGGTACCGCTGGAAAGTCCGCGTCTGCTGGACTTCAGGCAGCAGAATCATAATTGCGTTCTCTTCCCGCAGTGGAATCTGCCAGTCGCAGTCATCACACAGGGCACCAGCGCGCATCATGTAGTAACCCGGTGCCTGCGCGTAATTGTCCAGGTCGGGGCTGGCCATTCTCTCCCGTGCTGTAAGCTCCAGCAGAGCTAACATGCCTTTTACATAGTCGCCTGCAAATCCGTAGGCCCTCGATTCCTCGGCCGTGACTTTGCCATAAAAGACTGCCGCGTTGCCAGGTTTTCGTTCACCGTAGCCCGGCAGCAGCCGGTACTTCAGGGGTGGATTGGGGACTTTGGCTGGCGACACCTCCAGAACCGTTCGCTGCGGCTCGACAGGATCCTGCGCGAGGGCCTGACTGTTTCCTGACTGAAGTGCCAGGATCATCGAGCCGGCCAGCAGCCAGAACAATGTTGAACGGGTGCATGAGTTCATAATCAAAAGCTCCTCGGTAGCGTCCAAATGCTGTTTCAATGTACGGTGGAAATCCCAAACGGTAACGGGTCCGGGCATCGGACCAAATCTGCCAGAATGCCGGTCACCGTTTCTCAAAACACGCTGCTCCCATTGCGCAGTCGTTGTTGCAACTGCATCCATGTTGACGGCGAAACCGAAACAGGTTGAGTCGATTCGCTGGAAGAATCCCTGTCGGAAAAATTCCGGCTGGCCAGCGTTGATGCCTGGTGCCGGCTGAGCAGTCGATCCACCAGCTGATTGAGTGACTGGTCCGCAGCAACCCGGCTGTTCGGCTGGACAACGGGTTGGGAATGAACTGCAGGTTTGTCCTCGGCTGCAACCGCGACACTTTCGGCAGGTTGTCCGACGGAAGCGATATTGTTGCCGTTTCGCATGTCACGCCGCGAAATTTCCCAGGTCCATGCGGAACTTCCGGCGACCAGAATCAGAATCGCCGCCGCGTTCAGCCAAAGTCGCTGCCCGCGCCGCGCCGCGAACTCGCGAAAGGCATCCGCCCGCCCCGCCGAGTAGATCACGCGGAATGCGAAACCATCGGGCTCGGACGGTCGCATCGCACTCAGTTGCCTGACCAAAGGGTCGGACAAATCTTGTTTGTCTGAATCGTTGAATTCGCTCATTCGAAGGTTCTTTCAAAAGTCACAACGCCCATTTTTGTTCGCAACGTTTCCAGTCCGGCGTGGAACCGGCGATGGGCCGTTGCCGGGCTGGTTTCGGTCAACTCGGCGATTTGCTGGAAGGAATGGTCGCACCAAATTCTCAGGACAATGGTTTCACGCTGGTCTGCGGGCAACAGTTGCAAGGCCTCCGTCGCCGTTTTCGCATCGATACTGTCCGCCAGATCCGCCTGAAACCACAATTTCGGAACGGACGCACCCGTTTCATGACCGGCGCGGCGCTGGCGGGAACGACTGGCATTTAGCGCCAGGTTGCGGACGACCCGGTACAGCCAGCTGACGGGCTCGCTGGGGGCCGGCCGCTCGGAAAAAAGCCTGACAAACGCTTCCTGAACCACGTCTTCGGGGATCTCGCAGCGCTGCCGGGCAAACAGCACCAGCCGCGCCGAGTGGTCGCGAACGGTCGCCAAAAACAGGTCTGGGTTGCATTCCGACAATTCTGGATCCCACTCTCAGCGTTTCAGAAAAACGGATGATTCGTCCGCTCTGACAACGATAACACACCGGCCGGCCGAATTTGTTTCATGGGGATCGGCGAAATTCCGGAAAAAAGTGGAAAAGTAGCGGAGCAGCGCGGGCAGCCCGGCGGTCCGTGGGATTGCCGCCGCGACCGGATGGCTTGCGCCATTCCGCTACCCTTTTTTTCAGCGCCGCGACCGGATGGCTTGCGCCATTCCGCTACCTGTTGCAGTGGGCCGTTGTTCAGTCCGGCTGATTCGGACGGTGACGGACCGGTCGTCGCCCGCTTCGATTGATGTGACGATCGGCAGAAACAGTTTGAGCGTTTCCAGTTGCGTGATCGAATGGCTGGACAACGGCAGGGCGCGAAAGGAATGCGACTGGCCGGTGCGGGTGACCGCCAGTGCCAGAGGCAACATCCACTGGTCGGTCAGGTGCTCGCCCATTGGCGCCGATGACTTGAGATAATTTCGCGCATCGCGGACGACGTCTCCTGCAATTTTTTCGGCGCGAATTCCGGTTTTGCCAAATCCGGTGGCGATCTCGGTCACGTTTTCAAAAGCCTGTTCGATCATCACGACGTTGCCGGGGCCTGGGCTGCTGACCGACAGGTTTTTCGCATCGGAGGGTTTCCAGTCCATGCGGCGCACGATCGTGTCGGTCTCGCGCTGGGCAATGTGCAGTGGCAGGTTGGCCACGAGGGCGATCGCAGCGCGGGAAACTGGCTTGCCACGTTCCAGCAAATCGAACCCGTTCAGCTCCGAGGGCCGGATCTCGACGGAAAACATCCCACCCCCGGCCGGATAGAAACCATAGCGTTCAATTTCGGCCGTGACTGTCGGTCCAAGACGATTGACGAGCGGAAGAAATGATCGCTGCAGGAAATCAAAGGGTGGTGCCCACGGATTGTGCGTGCCTCCTTCGAGGACCAAACGCGATGGCGTATCCGCGAGGATCAGGGCCGGAAGGATGGTCTGAAGAACCAGCGTGACGCTGCCAGCCGATCCAACACTGAACTGGTATGTGCCGCCAAAGATTCCAGACGGTCGAAACACCAGTTCGCGGGAACCGATTTCGGCTCCGCTGACTTCGGCGCATCCAATTCGTGCCGCCGCGTCGACGGCAGTGACGTGTTGGCGTTTCAGCCCGGGTCGGCTTCGTCCAGCGCGGATTTTGTGGATCGCAACGGGCCGACCGGTAACCAGCGACAGCGCGAGTGACGAGCGGATGATTTGCCCGCCCCCTTCGCCGCGGGAACCGTCGATTTCGATGGAATCGGTGTCGGTGAGCATGGATTTTTTTTTCAGGGGGTTCGGGGAGCGAGGGTCGGGACCGGGAGTCCAGAATATTGAAAGTCAGAACCTGGAGATCGGTCGATCCCCGGCCCAGGGTACTGCACGGTTTCCTGGTTGCCGGATGCTGCACTGTACTCCCGACGGTTTCCATTTCGACCGAAAACCTCGCTGTCGGGTTCGTTGGGGCGGCGATTACGCACCCAGCACGTCGCCCGCCGCCAGCGGATTGCCGCGCAGAAAATCGGCAACGGGCATGGGGCGTTTGCCTGCGGGCTGGATTTCGAGGATGGACAGAATGCCCCGGCCGGTCTGGATGTGCAACTGCTGCCCGTCGGCGACGACCACGGTTCCCGGTTGAATGCCCGGGTCCGGCAACGAGTCCGGCAACGGTTCGGCCGCCGTGGCGCGGGTGATGATCAACCGGACGGGTTGTTCGGCACCGTCCTGTCTGCGGGCGGGACGATTCCAGGTCGTGTAGGTGCCCGGCCAGGGCTGGAGTGCGCGGATCTGGTTGGCGATTCTCTTTGCCGGCCGGTCCCAGCGGACGAGTGCGTCTTCCTTGCGCAACCGGCGCGCCTGGGTCACGAGCGTCGGGTCCTGCATTTTGCCGAGAGGTGATTTTCCGTCCCACGCCTCAAGTTTTTCAATGGCCCGCAGGACCGGATCCACTCCGAGTTCCGACAGTCGCGGTTCGAGTTGTTCACAGGTTTCGTTGTCGCCGATCGCGAGAGCTGCCGATTCGACAACAGGTCCACCGTCCAGTTGGCCAGTCATGTGGATCACGCTGACGCCGGCTGTGGTTTCGCCACGCCAGATGGCCCACGCGACTGGCGCGGCCCCGCGGTATCTCGGCAGCAGGGATCCGTGCAGATTGATTCCGCCCAGCCGGGCTGCCTGCAGACATTCGGCCGACAGAATCTGGCCGTAGTCGCAGACAACCAGCAGATCAATTTTCAGATCGCGAACGGTTTGAACAAAATCCGGATTGTTGATGCTGTCGGGTTCATGTACGGTCAATCCGCGGGAGAGGGCCAAGTCGCGCATCGGGTTGGCGGCGCTTTTGCGTCGCTGACCGGCGTCGGCAACGGGACGGGTCACCAGAGCGACGATTTCGTGCTGCGTGTCGAGCAGACGCTGAAACGACGGAACGGCAAAAGGACCTGTACCGCAGACGAGGATTCGCAGGGCCATAAAAAAAGTGTTGTCGGAAAAAGTTCAATTGTAAATGGCAGCAGAAACTGCCGGGCCTGCCGGATCACTGCGATTCGCCGCCCTGCGGGGTTCGCTAACCATATCGCGCTTCGATCTCGGCCAGTCGTTTGCGGATCACGTCGTCAGGGGGAAGCTGGTCCTGCAGACGTTGCGAGGTGAGTTCCAGATCCAGTTCGTGCAGTTCCTCTTCGAGCGTTTTCAGGTCCTGGGGGTGCAGCCGGTCGATGAAGAGGACGCCTTCGAGGTGATCGTTTTCATGCTGAATGGCGCGGGCCAGCATCCCGTCGACCCGGCTGTCAAACTGGTTTCCCGACAAATCGTAAGCAGTGACACGGACCGATTCGGGCCGGGCGACTTCGGCATAGATGCCCGGCAGGCTCAGGCAACCTTCATCGCGCTGGCTGCGCCCCTGCGGCGCCGTCAGCACGGGATTGATGAAGACCATTTCTTCGCCACTCCCTTTTTCACCGGAGAGGTTGATGATGAACAGCTGCAACGGCAGATCAACCTGGTTTGCGGCCAGGCCGATCCCTTTTGCGGCGTACATCAGGTCAAACATCTCCGCAACCATGTCGCGCAGCTCGCGGTCCACGCGCTGGACCGGGCGCGATTTGTGGCGCAGTGTCAGATGGGGATAGTGGATGATCTGCAAGGGTCGCAATCAAATTCGGGAACAACATTTAAAAAACTGCGGAACAGGGAATATTAACAGATTCGCTGGTTGCATGCATTTGCCAAAAAAACAAATTTTTTTCCCGGGCGGATTGTGGTGGCCGCGCGGGCTGCAAAAAAGGAAACCTGGCGATATGGCGTCTGATTTTCCCGCAAGTTGCAATGCCTCCGGTGGGGAGCAACTTTTTTCAGGATTTCAAGCCGGGTAAAAATCAACTCACTCGTCAGGGGGATATCATCGACTCCTGGTTCTTGACAGCCGCCGGACTCCTTGGCAAATTGCCCATCCTCGTCGCATGTGCACTCACAGCGGTGTGAACGCATCGATGAAAGGACTGGTTTGCCCTGCCGATCCAGCCGGGTTGATTCTGCCATGACTTGTTCAGCAGAGCGATTCGCAGTGAGGGTCTGGTACAACAGCCAGAGACGAACGACAGCCTTGAGAATTGCAACTTGTTAAAGTTCGTGCGGGAAATTTTTTACAAGGGTGGCGGCCACAGAGGGACACGATAGCTGTCGGCGGTTCTTCGGAATTGCGGATTGGATTCCTCACCCGCTTTTTAAAGGAGCTTCAGCCAGCGGCAAACAGGGAAACAGGCCATGCGCGCCCGGAAGCGCGACCGTTTAACGGGGGGCTTTGCCGCATTTGATCAGGAAGATCACTGGAGCCAATAGTTTTGTCCCGTCCCGGCTCTGTCCGGTCGTCTGGACGAAACAAAAAAAGGCAGCGTTCGGCAGGAAGCCGGGCGCTGTCCATTTTTTTTGGATCCGGCTGCTGCCAGTTTCATCGAACTCTGCCTGCCCCGTCGTTCCACCTGTTTCACAAACACAGCTCCCGATGCCGCAATGCCGCCTGCTCCGACCCTCTGCCTGATTGCCTTCGGTGCCAACCTCGGCGACCCGGCAGCGACTCTGATCGAAGCCGTCAACGCGCTGCCGGAAACCGGATTGAAACTGCTGGACGTCAGCCCACCTGTTCGGACCGTCGCCGTCGGTGGCCCTGCCAGTCAGCCGGACTATCTGAACGCCGCGATTCTGGCACAAACCGGGTTGTCCGCAGTCGAGGTCGTGGCCGCATTGCTGTCGCTGGAGCAGCGGATGGGCCGCGCCCGCGACGGGCGCTGGCAGGCACGCCGCATCGATCTCGATCTGTTGTTGTACGGAGAAACGGTTTCCGACGACCCATGCGCGACGGTACCGCATCCGCGGATGGCGTGGCGCAGATTCATGCTGCAGCCCGCGGCGGCGATCGCCGGCGAGATGTGGCATCCGGTCTGTCGTTTGACCGTGGCGGGATTGCTGGAACGAATCACGGTGTTGCCGCGCCACATCACGTGGATGGTCCGTGACAAGGCCGAGGCACGCGGGATTTTTTTGTCCAGTGATCTGAAGCGAATCGCGCGGCTGATGGATGGTTCGCCGCCGCCTGGTACTCTACGAGACGCTGATGCTGCGGAATCGGCGGAATCACCGCAGTCGTGGACGATCGGATTGGCAGCGTCGGCGAGTGCGGCCCGTGTGGGCATGGAAACATCCCGTCTACTGGTCTGGGATTCTGGTGCGTGGCCGCCCGGATCGGAGGAATCCGGACTGGTGACGGATTTTCGCGGCGCGGTTCTGGATTTGCACCGGATTCCCGATTTTCCGGATGGGCAGGCCGCCGAGATTCATGCGGCAATCAGTGCGATGGAATGATGGGGCGGAATCGTTTGCGGGCCAATTCGCACAGTGGATACAACGCCGGAATTTAGCCGTTAGACTATACTTGGCAATGCCGCCGGCGGGACCGCTCCTGCCGGTACCGGCAACGACATTTCCTTCGCATGAAAAGACCCGGTCGGAAACATGAACATTCTGTTGGCCAGCAGCGAAGCCGTTCCGTTTGCGAAAACCGGTGGGCTGGCTGACGTCAGCGGCGCCCTGCCGCGGCATCTGGCCCGACTGGGGCATCGCGTCGACCTGTTTCTCCCCAACTACCGCAGTTGTCGACGGTCCGGACAGGCGATCGAAGAGGCTGGTATCGCGCTCTCGATTCCGGTCGGACCGAAACTGGTTCAGGGAAAAATCCTCCGCAGCACATTGCCGGACAGCGAAGTCGTCGTCTGGTTGATCGACCAGCCTGACTATTTTGACCGGGAAGGGCTGTATGGCGAATCGGGGCGCGACTATCCGGACAACTGCAGCCGCTTTGTTTTCTTTTGCCGTGCCGTCATGGAAGCTATTCGGCTGGCGGAACTCCATGTCGACGTGTTGCACTGTAACGACTGGCAAACCGGTTTGTTGCCCGTCTATCTGAAGACCGAGTACGCCCAGTCCGAACGCCATCGCGGGATTGCGTCGCTGTTGACGGTTCACAATCTGGCCTATCAGGGACTGTTTCTGAACTGGGACATGCAATTGACCGGAGTGGACTGGTCGCATTTCAACTGGCGGGAAATGGAGTTTTTCGGGCAGCTGAATCTGCTGAAGTCGGGACTGGTTTTTGCAGACGCCATTTCGACGGTCAGTCCCGGCTATGCGGGTGAAATCCAGACGCAGGAGCAGGGCTGTAACCTCGATGGCGTGTTGCGTCAGCGGTCCGCGGACCTGTATGGCATTTTGAATGGAATTGATACCGACCTGTGGAATCCCGAAACGGATCCATTCCTGGTCAAAAATTATGGGATCGCGGACTGGCAGGATGGCAAGGCGGCCAACAAGGCGGAGCTGCAGAAACAGGTGGGATTGCCGCAGCGACCCAACGTGCCGCTGGTCGGATCAGTCGGACGGATCGCCACGCAAAAGGGATTCTCGCTGATCCTGCCCGTGATCCGGCAATGGCTGGAATCGATCGATGTTCAGTGGGTTTTTCTGGGGACGGGCGACCCGGCCATCGAAGGCCAGTTGGGCGATCTGCAGCGCAGGGCACCGGAGCGGGTCTCGGCGAACATCGGATTTTCCGATTCTCTGGCTCATCTGATCGAAGCGGGATCGGACATTTTTCTGATGCCCAGCCAGTATGAACCGTGCGGGCTGAACCAGATGTACAGCATGGCTTATGGCACAGTCCCGGTCGTGCGTCACACCGGCGGTCTGGCAGACACCGTGATCGACGCTGCCTCGGCGGGGGACCGTCCGGCGACCGGCTTTTCGTTTGTGCCGATGCGGGCGGAATACCTGGAGCAGGCGCTGGCCCGCGCCGTCAACCTCTGGGCTGACGATCCGGCCAGCTGGAACCGGATTGTTCGCAACGGGATGAGTGCCGACTGGTCGTGGTCGGCCAGTGCCAAAAAGTATTGCGAACTGTACGGACAAATTGCGGAGCGGGCGCGGCAGCGGGCTGACGTTCACAACGCCCAGGATTGACATTTTTTTCTGACACTTTTTTTCAAAACAGAAAGTCCGACGGGTTCATTTCGTTATGTCTGACTTGCGATATGACCCGATTCTCGACTGCTGGACGGTCGTGGCAGAAAACCGGCGCGACCGGCCGATCGAATTCGTGCCGAATGAACAGTTGCGCAAACAGCTGATTTGTCCCTTTTGTGCGGGCAACGAGGACGAAACACCGCCACCGCTGGCGTTGCTGGACGCCGGGGGCGACCCGCTGGATGATCTTTCCAGTGCGGCCTGGACGGCCCGTGTTTTTCCCAACCGGTACCCGACATTTGCCAGCGAAAAACGGGGCGGGATCCCTCCCTGCGGACCGTATCTCCGCTCCAGTGGCTCCGGGGCACAGGAACTGGTCATTCCGACGCCACGACATGTTTCCAGTCTGGGTGAATTGACCGTGGGGGAACTGGTTGCCGGGATGATCGCTGCCCAGATGCGGATCACGCGCATGATGCAGTCGGCGGATCTGGTTCACGCGATGCTGTTCTGCAACTGTCGTTTCGAGGCCGGTGCATCCATCGAACATGTGCATTTCCAGCTGATCGGTTCGCCACTGGCCAGCTCATGGCTGCAAAATCGTGTGAAGCGGTTGCGGGAACATCGCCAGCAGCAGGGGCAGTCGATGTTGCATGCGATCGTCGATTTTGAGACTGCCGACCGGAAACGGATTGTTGCCACCAATGACCAGTGGGTCATGCTCTGTCCGCTGGCCAGCCGCATGCCGTTTCAGGTCTGGATCGTGCCGTTGCGGCCTGCCCGGAGTTTTTCCGGCTGCAGCAGGGAGCAGCTGGAACTGTTGGCGCGGTTGACTGTTCGATACGTGCGGCGGCTGGAAGAGTTGCTGGGTCAGCCGGGTTACAACTGGGTTCTGCACCAGTCGCCGTTTGCTGATGAAACGGACGGCGACTGGTTTGTGGAAATTGTGCCGCGGCTGGCCAAATCGGCGGGCTATGAACTGGGAACGGATGTCTGGGTCAATCCGGTTTCTCCCGAGACGGCTGCGCGGCGGCTGAAATAAAACTGCCTGCAAATCAGGCAATCGCGATGGCAAAAACAGGCGGAAAAGGATAAAACGGGGCCAATTCCCATCCGCTTATTGCCTTTCGAACGTTTGCCAACATGCCAGAATCCAACTCACCCCTGGTTCAACTGAGCCTGGTGCTGCACAACCACCAGCCGATCGGAAACTTTGACAGCGTCTTTGAACAGGCTTATCAGGACAGCTACCTGCCGTTTCTGGATTTGTTTGAACCGTACGAGGCGCTGCGCATTGGCCTGCACACCAGCGGATGTCTGATGGAATGGATGGACCAGCATCATCCGGACTATCTCGACCGGGTGGCGGCGCTGGTCCGCGCCGGGCGAATCGAAATCGTCGGCGGTGCCTTTTACGAGCCGATACTGACCATGATTCCGTCGCGCGACCGGATCGGACAAATCACCCGATTTTCGGACTGGTTGCGGGACCGGACAGGAGCCGAGGTGACCGGAATGTGGATGCCGGAACGGGTCTGGGAAACGGCTTTGACCAGCGACCTCGCCGCGTCGGACATCCGTTATACGATTCTGGACGACTGTCACTTTCGCTGTGCTGGCCTGGTCGATGAACAACTGGATGGTTACTACCTGACCGAAGACCAGGGGCGGACGCTGGCCATTTTTCCCGGCAGTGAAAAATTGCGTTACCTGATTCCCTTTCGGGAACCGCAGGAAACGATTGAATACTGCCGCGCCATTGGCCAGCGGCGGCCTGGCAGCGTGCTGGTGTTTGGCGATGATGGTGAAAAATTCGGCACGTGGCCGGAAACGAAAAAGCACGTTTACGAAAACGGCTGGCTGAAAAGGTTTTTCGATGCGCTGGTCGAAAACCGGGACTGGTTGCGGACCACGACCCCGGCCGAAACTCTGGCCACCACCCGTCCGCT